>CAKUSI010000079.1 GCA_934678955.1 uncultured Austwickia sp.
CGAATGTAGTCGTTCGCGCGGGCGGCGATCCACGTCGTCGCGCCGGTGTCGGCCGGGCCGCCGTGCGGCGGGTTGTACTTGAAGCCGCCGTCGGTGGGCGGGTTGTGCGATGGGGTGACCACGATTCCGTCGGCCAGCCCGGTGTGGGCGGGCAGATCGTCGACGCCGCCGATCTTGCCGGCGTTCGCGCGCAGGATCGCGTGGCTCACGCCCGGGGTCGGGGTGTAGCCGTCCGCCTCGTCGACGAGCACCGTGACGTGGTTGGCGCCCAGCACCTCCAGGGCGCTCGCCCAGGCCGGCTCCGAGAGGCCGTGCGTGTCCCGGCCGATGAACAACGGTCCATCGAAGCCCTGCTCGCGGCGGTAGTCGACGATGGCCTGCGTGGTGGCCAGGATGTGGTCCTCGTTGAAGGAGGTCGCCAGCGACGACCCACGGTGCCCCGAGGTGCCGAAGGCCACCTGCTGGTCCACGTTGTCGGGGTCGGGCCGCTGCGTGTAATAGGCGGTGACCAGGTGCGCGACGTCGACGAGGTCCTGGGGCTGGGCGAGGGTTCCGGCGCGTTCGTGGCTCATGGGGTCATCCTCCCACCACCGCTGCCGGGACGGTGGCCGTCGACCGAGGGGCCTGCCACGGTCACTAGGGTGGGCAAGGGTTCACGAAGGGCGGAGGACATGAGGATTCTGGTCACCGGGACGGACGGCTACCTGGGGTGCCTCCTGGCGCCGCAGCTGATCGCGGAGGGGCACGAGGTCGTCGCGGTCGACACCGGTTTCTATCGCAACGGCTGGCTCTACGGGGGGCTGGACGCGATCCCATACACGCTCTCCAAGGACATGCGCGAGCTGACCGCCGCCGACATGGAGGGCGTGGACGCGGTCGTGGCGATGGCGGAGCTGTCCAACGACCCGGTCGGCGACCTGGTCGGCCCGGTCACCTTCGACATCAACCACAAGGGGTCCGTCCACGTGGCCCAGGTGGCCAAGCAGGCGGGGGTCTCCCGGTTCGTCTACATGAGCTCGTGCTCGGTCTACGGCGTGGCCGACGGCGAGGTCGACGAGACCAGCCCGGTCAACCCGCAGACGGCGTACGGGGAGTGCAAGTACCTGACCGAGCAGGACCTGTGGTCCCTGGCCGACGGGGATTTCCACCCGACCGCGCTACGCAACGGCACCGCGTTCGGCGCGAGCCCGCGGCAGCGCTTCGACATCGTGCTCAACAACCTCGCCGGCCTGGCCTGGGTCGAGAAGAAGATCGCGATGACCTCCGACGGGACCCCGTGGCGCCCGATGGTGCACGCGCTCGACATCTGCGCGGCGATCCGCACGGTCCTCGCGGCGCCCGTCGAGAAGGTCTCGGGTGAGGCGTTCAATGTGGGCTCGTATGACAACAACTACACGGTCCGCCAGATCGCCGAGACGGTCGGGCGGGAGTTCCCCGGCTGCGAGGTGACGTTCGGCCCGCCCGGGCAGGACAACCGGTCCTACAAGGTGGCATTCGACAAGATCGAGCAGACCCTCGGTTACCGTGCGCAGTGGGACCTGGCCGCCGGGGCGCGCCAGCTGCACCGGGTGTTCGAGCTCGTCGGCCTGGACGCCGAGACCTTCTACGGGCGGGGACACACCCGGCTCAAGCAGATCCGCTACCTCGTGGAGACCGGGCAGTTGGACGCCCAGCTCTTCTGGAAGAAGGTCTGACGTGCGCTTCTCCAAGACCGAGGTGGACGGCTGCTGGATCGTCGACGCGGAGCCGTACGAGGACGCGCGGGGCGGCTTCGCCCGCGCGTACTGCGCGGCGGAGTTCGCCGACCACGGCATCGACATCTCGATCCTGCAGGCCAACCTGTCCTGGAACACCCACGCGGGCACGCTGCGCGGGCTGCACCGCCAGGTCGCCCCGGCCTCCGAGGGCAAGCTCGTGCGCTGCCTGCGCGGCGAACTCGTCGACTGCTGCCTCGACCTGCGCGAGGACAGCCCGACGTTCGGGCGGCACGTGATGGTCACGCTCTCCGCGGACAACCGGCGGGCCTTGTGGATCCCGCCGCACTGCGCGCACGGGTTCATCACGATGGCCGACGACACGGAGATGCTCTACCTCATGTCGGGCATGTACTCCCCGGAACACGAGCGCGGCCAGCGCTTCGACGACCCCGCCTTCGGCCTGACCTGGCCCCGCGAGGTCACGGTCATGTCGGACAAGGACCAGGCCTGGCCGGAGTGGCACGGGCGGCCGTTGCCGTGAGCGGACGCGGCGCCTACGACTTCGCGGTGATCGGCGGCGGGATCGTCGGGCTGGCGACCGCGATGACCCTGCTACGCAAGCGACCCGGGGCCTCGCTCCTCCTGGTGGAGAAGGAGGAGCGCCTGGCCGCGCACCAGACCGGGCACAACAGCGGGGTCATCCACGCCGGGATCTATTACGCGCCCGGCAGCCTCAAGGCGCGGCTGTGCAAGGCCGGGGCGGCGTGGACGCGCGAGTTCTGCGACGCCCACGGGATCGCGTACGGGAACACGGGCAAGCTGATCGTCGCGACGAACGCGCTCGAGGTGACCCGGATGCAGGCCCTGTACGAGCGCGCGCTGCTCAACGAGCTGGACGTGGAGCTGATCGACGGCGCCGAACTGCGCCGCCGCGAGCCGAACATCGTGGGCGAGGGCGCGATCTGGCTGACCTCGACCGGGATCGTGGACTACCGCGCCGTATGTGCGCAGATGGCGACGGTGATCGAGGCGCAGGGCGGCGAGGTGCGCCTGGGCACCCGGGTCGTCGGCATCCACGAGTCGCTGAGCGAGGTGGGCCTGGACCTGACGCCCGAGAGCGGGCGGCCGACGCGGGGCCGGCCGGTCGACCCGGAGCGGGTGTACGCGCGGCAGCTCGTGGTCTGCGGTGGCATCCAGGCCGACCGGCTCGCTGCCCTGGCGGGCTTGGACGTGGACTTCCGGATGGTCCCGTTCCGCGGGGAGTACTACCGGCTCCCCTCGGCGAAGAACGACATCGTCGCGGCGCTGATCTATCCGGTGCCCGACCCCGCGCTCCCGTTCCTCGGGGTCCACCTGACGAAGATGATGGACGGCGGCGTCACGGTCGGGCCGAACGCCGTCATGGGCCTCGCCCGCGAGGGATACCCCAAGCTCTCCGTGAACCCGCGGGACGTCGCCGACTTCGTCCGCTTCCCGGGATTCTGGAAGGTGGCCCGGTCCCTCGCGCGCACGGGTCTGGCCGAGCAGTGGAACAGCCTGTATAAGCCGGGCTACCTGGAGTTGGTCCGCAAGTACTGCCCGTCGCTCACCGTCGCCGACCTGTTGCCCGAGCCGGCCGGGATCCGCGCCCAGGCGGTCACCCGGGACGGGGTCATGGTGGAGGACTTCCTGCTGCGCCAGACCGACCGGATGGTGCACGTCATCAATGCGCCCTCCCCGGCGGCCACCTCGGCGATGCCGATCGCCGACCTGATCACCCAGAAGGTGCTGCCGGCCGCCTGAGCGGTGCCTCATGGTCGGTGCGGCCGTCAGCTCTGCGGGCGCGCGGTCGGGTCGGCGTCGCTCACCTCGACGAGCACCCACCCGGAACCGCGCCACTCCCACAGACCCCAAGCCCGGACGCCGTCGTCGTAGACCCACTCGCGCGGCGACGCGCTGGCGTCCGGTCCCGGGACCGCACCACCCGTCGGCTCCGAGCCAGTGCGCACGTCGGGCCCGGTCGCGGCGTCCGCGCCGGTCGGTGGAGCCGGGTCGGTCGCTGCGTCCGCGCCAGGTCCAGCGGGATTGCGTACGAGCGAGTCCGGCGCGTGCGGGCCGATGCGGTTGCTCGCGTCGATCGACAGCGCGGCGGCGTCGCCGTAGGTGACCTCGCCGTCGACGACCTGGATCGCGTTGTCCCGGAAGACGATCCCGGAGGCGTCGATCGCATACTGACCCTGGTTGTGGACTCCGATCCCGCCGTGGCTGCCCACCACCTTGTTGCCGCTGATCTGCGCCCCGTGGAAGGAATCCGAGCCGCCCTGCCCGCCGGCCTCGAGGAACCCGTTGACGTCGATCGCGGTGTTGTGAAGGACTCGGAGCCCGTCGCCGGACTTCCACACCTCGACGAACCCGCCGTCGTGCCCGTAGTCGTAGCTCGGCGCCCGGCACCGCTCCGCATGCGAATCCCGAATCGTCGCCCGCGGGGCGCGCACGTCGAACCCGACCGCGCCGGCGTCGTCGTCGCCGCCCGGGGTGTTGACGTCCATGTGCAGGTCGTGCACGAAGACGGCCTCCGCGAGGCCGTCCGGCGCCGTGAACTGCACCCCGAAAGCCGTGCCGCTGATCTCGCTGCGGCGCACGCTCGCGCCGGCTGCCGCGAGCTGCACCCCCGCGCCCGGCCCGTCGGCGATCACCAGGTCGGTGACGCGGCCACCGGGAGAGGCCACGGTGAGCACCGGGGTCAGGCGGTCGACGCCGGGGGCGGTCAGCACGGGGGCGGCGCCGTCGCCGAAGGCACCGAGCTCGACGCGTTCGCCGACGAGGCGGACCGGACCGTCCCACGCGCAGCCCCGGCGAAGAAGGACCTGCGCGCCCGCGGGAAGGGAGCGCGTGGACAGCGACTGCGGCGTACGCCACGGTGCGGCCGCCGAGCCGTCCGCCTCGTCGTTGCCCGACCGGCAGTCCACGTGGCGAACGACGGCGGCCACGGCGACCTCCTGGGGAGAGGCGAGCGCGTGCGGCAGGACCAGCGGACCGTCGGCGACGCTGCTTCGGGCGGTGGGAGAAGGCGTCTGGGCGACGGTGCGCGGCGGGTGTCCGGCGGCCTCCGCGGGCAGGAGTGCGAGCGAACACGCAGGTAGCAGCAGCACCGCGCCCCACACGGCCACGACTCGCGCTCGCATCCGAAAAACCCCCGTCCGCTCGCCCGTCGCCCCTCAACCTAGAGCGGGAGACGCCGGTGGGGTCGCGTGATCCGACGTCCTGTGGACAACGCTTCTCCCGCACCGGGATCGGGTGTTCACCATGCGGACCGAGGGCCGCGGACGGCGCCGAGCGAGCGCGGAACTGCGCGTCGGCGGGCCTTCGTCGCTACCGTAGTTCGGGGCATACCAGGCGCCCCTCATGGGTGAAGCCCTTGTTACCGGGAGGGGGTGGGGGCGATGCACACAGGTGACGCCTCCGGCCAGGGCGCCCCGCCGCTGGGCGCGAGCCGCGCGCGGGTCCTCGTCACCCTTCGCTCTGCGGGTCGGCCGCTGAGCGTCGACGAACTCGCCGAGCGGGCGGGCCTGCATCCGAACACCATCCGCTTCCACCTGGAGGCCCTCACCGAGCTTGGGCTGGTGCGTGGCGAGGTCGAGACCCGGGCGTCCGCGGGGCGTCCGCGCACCCTCTACGAGGCGGGCCCCGAGAGCGGGCAGGTGGGAGTGCGCCACTACGCCCTCCTCGCCGGGATCCTGGCGGAGAGCCTGTCGCGCAGCGTGCCCGACGGCTCCGCCAGGGCGCGGGCCGCGGGGGAGGAGTGGGGGCGTTCCTGCGCCGGATCGCCGGAGCCGCCGGTCGACGCCGCGGAGGGCTCCCGCCGTCTGTTGGACATGCTGACCTCGATGGGCTGCGAACCGGTCGTGGCCTCGGACGGCGAGGCCATCGTCATGAACAACTGCCCCTTCAAGGAGGTGGCGGACTCTCACCCCGAGGTCGTCTGCGCGCTTCACCTGGGGATCCTCCACAGCGTCGCGGAAGTTCTGGGTGCTCCCCAAGAGGTCGAGCGGCTCGAGCCGCGACGGGAGCCCGGTCGCTGCCTGATCCACCTGGCCCCGCCCGGTCGGGTCTAAGGGCCTTCGCCGCCCGGACCTTCGAGGGGGCGCCGAGGTGGTGGCGCCGAGGTGGTGGCGCCGAGGTTACGGGGGCAGCGGTGCGGGTATGCACGGGGTGCCGTCGAAGCGGTCGGCCGACCGATCGCGCCCGCCGCCTGACCTCTCGCACCCTGTTTCGCAGGCGACGCCCGTGATACTTTAAACAAGTCATTTGTAAAAAATGACACGCGGGAGGAAGGGGCCGGGCCGTCTGCTGCAGACGGTCCGGTTTCCCGGGCGCAGGGCTGGGATTCAGCCTCGAGTCCCAGATCGCCGTGCGCGTCATCGCGGTGAGAGGGGTTTCCCGTGGGCTCACTGACCAGCGAACGAACAGCACCGGCCAGGGCGGAGGTCGCGCCGCGACATATTCCCCGCCCGGCGCGGCTGGCCGCCTACCTGTCGAGCACCGACCACAAGGTGATCGGCAACCTCTATCTGGGCACCTCGTTCGCCTTCTTCGTGTTCGCCGGGGTCATGGCGATGCTGATCCGCCTGGAGCTGTTCGTCCCCGGCCTGCAGGTCGTGCATAACCTCGAGCAGTTCAACCAGCTGTTCACGATGCACGGCTCGATCATGCTGCTGCTGTTCGCCACGCCGCTCTTCACCGGGTTCGCGAACGCGATCGTGCCCTTGCAGATCGGCGCCCCCGACGTGGCCTTCCCGCGGATGAACATGCTGGCGTACTGGTTCTATCTCTTCGGCGGATTGATGGCGAGCGCGGGCTTCCTGGTCCCCGGAGGGGCGGCTTCGTTCGGGTGGTTCGCCTACGCGCCCCTGTCGAACGCGACCTTCTCGCCGAGCCTCGGCGGGGACCTGTGGGTACTCGGCCTGGCGCTCGCCGGCTTCGGCACGATCCTCGGCTCCGTCAACCTCATCACCACGATCGTGTGCATGCGCGCGCCCGGCATGACGATGTTCCGGATGCCGATCTTCACCTGGAACGTGCTGATCACGTCCCTCATGGTCCTGCTGGCCTTCCCCGTCCTCGCCGCGGCGCTGCTGGCCCTCGCGTCCGACCGCCTCTACGGCACGCACGTCTTCGACCCGGAAAACAATGGGCCGATCCTTTACCAGCACCTGTTCTGGTTCTTCGGGCACCCGGAGGTCTACATCATCGCGTTGCCGTTCTTCGGCATCGTGACCGAGATCCTGCCGGTCTTCTCCCGCAAGCCCGTCTTCGGCTACAAGGGCCTGGTCTTCGCGACGATCGCGATCGCCGCGCTGTCGATGACCGTGTGGGCCCACCACATGTATGCCACCGGCCAGGTGCTGCTGCCGTTCTTCGCCATCATGTCGATGCTCATCGCAGTCCCGACGGGGGTGAAGTTCTTCAACTGGATCGGCACGATGTGGCGCGGCTCCCTGACCTTCGAGACCCCGATGCTCTGGTCGCTCGGGTTCCTGGTGACGTTCCTCTTCGGCGGCCTGACCGGGATCATCCTCGCGAGCCCGGTGCTGGACTTCCACATCACCGACAGCTACTTCGTCGTCGCGCACTTCCACTACACGGTGTTCGGGACCGTGGTCTTCGCGATGTTCGCGGGCTACTACTTCTGGTGGCCCAAGCTCACCGGTCGGATGCTCGACGAGACGCTCGGCAAGGTGCACTTCTGGCTGCTGTTCTTCGGCTTCCACGGCACGTTCCTCATCCAGCACGTGCTCGGGGTGCGGGGGATGCCGCGCCGCTACGGCGACTACATGGTCGAGGACGACTTCCAGCTCCTCAACCAGATCTCCAGCGTGTCGGCCATGGTGCTGGGGGCGTCCACGCTCGTGTTCCTCTACAACGTCTGGCACACCTGGCGGGCGGCCCCGAAGGTCGACAGCGGGGATCCGTGGGGATGGGGTGCCTCGCTGGAGTGGGCGACGTCCTGCCCGCCGCCGCGGCACAACTTCGAGACCATCCCGCGCATCCGTTCGGAGCGGCCCGCGTTCGACCTCCACCACCCGGACGTCGGGGACACGGACAGTCCCACCCCGGACAAGGACGTGCTCGATCACCTGCTCGGGGAGCCCGACGTCGGAGGCGACCCGCACGGCAGGCGTCCGGCGACGTAGCGCCCGCTGCGCCCACCGCCCCTGTGTTCAGCCCACCGCGCTTGCGCTCCGCCCACCGCGCTTGCGCTCAGTCCATCGCCCTTGCGCTCAGTCCATCGCCCCGGACAGGTACTCGCGGTAGGCGGGCAGGTCCAGCGCGCCGTTGCCCGACAGGCCGATGAGGATGGCGACCGAGTCCTCCGGCGCGGTCACCTCGCGGGCCTTCGCCAGCGCAGCGGCGATGGCGTGGCAGGACTCCGGCGCCGGGACCAGCCCCTCCGCGCGGGCGAACAGCACCCCCGCCTCGAAGGCGTCCCGCTGTTCGACGGCCTGCGCCTCGATCAGCCCCAGTTGCACGACGTGCGACAGCAGGGGCGCCATCCCGTGGTAGCGCAGACCGCCGGCGTGCACGGGGTCGGGGACGAAGTCCTTGCCCAGGGTGTACATCTTCAGCAGCGGGGTCATCCCCGCCACGTCACCGTGGTCGTACTCGTATGTCCCCGCGGTGAGCGACGGGCAGGCGGTCGGCTCGACGGCCACGAACCTGCTGGTGGTGCGCCCGGCCAGGTTCTCCCGGAGCAGCGGGAACGCGAGCCCGCCCAGGTTGGAGCCGCCGCCGGCGCAGCCGTACACGAAGTCCGCCTGGTCCTCCCCGAACATCGCCAATTGCGCCAGCGCCTCCTCGCCGATCACGGTCTGGTGGAGGACCACGTGGTTGAGGACGCTGCCGAGGGCATACCGCGCCCGCGGCGCGTCGGCCACAGCGCTCTCGATCGCCTCGGACACCGCCATGCCGAGGCTGCCCGGGGTGTCCGGGAAACGTTGGAGCATGTCCCGCCCGGCGGCGGTCAGGTCGCTCGGGCTGGGGTGGACGGTGCCGCCGAAGGTCTCCATGAGGATGCGGCGGTAGGGCTTGCCGTCGTAGCTCGCCCGGACCTGCCAGACCTCGCACTCCAGCCCGAACGCCTCGCAGGCGAAGGCCAGCGCGCTGCCCCACTGGCCCGCGCCGGTCTCGGTCGTCAGCCGCTCCACGCCCTCGACCGCGTTGTAGTACGCCTGGGCCACGGAGCTGTTCGTCTTGTGGCTGCCGACCGGGCTCGCGCCCTCGTACTTGTAGTAGATCCGCGCGCTCGTCCCGAGCGCACGCTCGAGGCGGCGCGCCCGGGCAAGGGGGGAGGGGCGCCAGATCCGCAGGATCTCCTGGACCGCCTCCGGGATGTCGACGTACCGCTGCGCGGTGAGCTCCTGCTCCGCGAGTCCGCGCGGGAAGATCGCCAGCAGGTCCTCGACGGTGAGTGGTTCCTTGGTGCCCGGGTGCAGGTGGGGCGGCATCGGCTCGGGCAGGTCCGCCGCGATGTTGTACCACCGGCTCGGCAGCTCCGACTCCGGCAGGATCGCCTTGGTCATGGTCGGGTCGGGGGCGGCGGGGCTGCTCATGGCGGATCCTTCGGTACGAGGTCGGGGCGGGGCGGTGAGCGAGGACAGGGGCGACGGGCGTCGCGGGAAGGAGATGCCCGCGAGCGCGTGCGAGGCGGACGCGCCCGCGCCCCCCCCGGACCACCACGCAGGGGACATCCTAGGCGGGTGCGGCCTCTAGGCCAGGAAAACTCCAGGGGAGATGGGCTTGCCGTGGGTCTTGTCGCGGAAGTCGAGAACGGGTGAATTGGGTGAAATGACCACCGGTCGCGGAGCCCGGGGCACGCACTGACAGGATGACGGTATGAGCCTGCCCCTCGAGGAATACGCCCTCCTCTCAGACCTGCACACGGGGCCGCTGGTCTCGCGCGACGGCAGCATCGACTGGCTCTGCCTGCCCCGGTTCGACTCCGCGGCCACCTTCTGCGGGCTGCTCGGCGACCCGGACGACGGCCGGTGGAAGTTGTCGATCGTCGACGGGGAGGTGACGCAGCGCCGCTACCTGGAGGACACGTTCGTGCTCCTCACCACGTGGACCTGCCCGACCGGGGTGGCCCGCGTGACCGATTTCCTGCCCCCGAGCAGCGTGCAGGCGGACCTGGTCCGCCGGGTGGAGTGCCTGGAGGGCGAGGTCGAGGTGGCCCACGACCTGCGGATCCGCATGGACTACGCGCGGGCCACCCCCTGGGTGCGCCGGCTGCAGCACCTGCCCACGGCCGATGCGGGGCTGTTGTGCATCGCCGGCCCCGACGGCTTGCTGCTCAGCGGCACGCGCGTCCACCACTGGGACTCCGCCGACGAGGAGGGGGCGCACGAGGTGGCGGCCGAGGGTAGCCGCAGTCGCGCCCTGCAGGGACGGCTGCATCTGTCGGCCGGCGAGCGCGCCTCCTGGGATCTCACGTGGTTTCCCTCCTGGGAGTCCCCCGCCGCGCCCGCCGATGCGGAACGAGCCCTGGAGGAGGCGATCACCTACTGGCGGGAGTGGGCGGCGGACCTGGACTGCCGGGGCGAGTTCGCCGCCGAGGTCCGGCGCTCGCTGCTCGTGCTCCGAGCGCTCACGCACCGCGAGACCGGCGGGATCGTGGCGGCCCCGACCGCCTCCCTCCCCGAGGAGTTCGGCGGGTCCCGCAATTGGGACTACCGCTTCACCTGGCTCCGCGACGCGGCCCTCACCATCGAGGCGATGCTCGCGCACGGCCTGACGCGCGGGGCCACGAAGTGGCGCGACTGGCTGCTGCGCGCGGTCGCGGGGGACATCGAGGACCTGCGGATCATGTATGGGCTCGGCGGAGAGCGCGACCTGCAAGAACGCGAGCTGCACCACCTCGCCGGCTACGAGGGGTCGGTACCCGTGCGCATCGGCAACGGCGCCGCCGGCCAGTTCCAGGCGGACGTGCCCGGTGAGGTCATGCTCGCGCTCGGCATGCTGCGCGATGCGGGGGAGGCCGACGACGAGTACACCTGGGGCCTGCAGAAGGGCCTCCTGCGGTTCTGCGAGGCGAACCTCGACCGGCCGGACCACGGGATCTGGGAGATGCGGGGCGAGCCGCACCACTTCACGCACGGGCGGGTGATGATGTGGGCCGCCTTCGACCAGGGCATCCGCGCCGTCGACAGGCACGGGCTCGACGGTGACGTGGCGCGGTGGCGGGAACTACGCGACGCGCTGTGCGAGGAGATCCACGCCCAAGGGTTCGACCCGGAGATGGGCTCGTTCACGCAGACCTACGGCGGCACCGAGGTCGACGCCTCCCTCCTGCAGCTGCCGCACACCGGCTTCATCGCCGCCGACGACCCGAAGATGCTGGGGACGTTGGCCCGGATCGAGAAGGACCTGGTAGACGACCATGGCCTGGTCTATCGCTATCGGACCGCCGCCGGGCTGGACGGGCTGGACGGCGACGAATACCCGTTCCTGATCTGCGCGTTCTGGCTCGTCGAGCAGTACGCGAACTGCGGGCGGCTGGAGGAGGCCCGGGTGCTCATGCGCCGGCTGGTCGAGTGCGCCAACGACGTGGGGCTGCTGAGCGAGGAGTACGACCCGGCGTCCGGGCGCCTGGCGGGCAACTTCCCCCAAGCGTTCAGCCACCTGGGATTGATCCGCGCGGCGGACGCGATCGACGCCGCGTCCGGGCGGGACGCGGGCGGAACGGAATAGCCCGCAACGAGGAGTTGTTGACGTGTCCATGACTGAGCTGAGCAGCCTGCCCACCGTCACCGTCGTCGTCGGCAGCACCCGCCCGGTGCGCATCGGCGACCAGATCGGCGAGGAGATCGCGCGCACCGTGTCCTCCGCCGTCCACGCCGGCGTCCGCGTCGTGGACCTGCGAGAGCTGGCGCTGCCCTCCCTCGACGAGCCGCGCCCGCCGGCCTTCGGGCAGTACGCGAACGCGCACACCCTCGACTGGAAGTCGATCGTCGACGGCAGCGACGCGGTCGTGTTCGTGACCCCGCAGTACAACGCGGGCTACCCCGGCGACCTCAAGAACGCGATCGACTACCTCTACGCGGAGTGGGCCGGCAAGCCGGCGGCGATCGTGTCCTACGGGGCGCACGGCGGAGGCCAGGCGGCCGACCAGCTCGCCTCGGTGCTGTCCTTCATGAAGCTGGACCTCGCCCCGGAACCCGTACAGATCACCGTGCCGCAGGAGGCCTACGGGACCGACTGGCGACTCACCGACCCGGCCGCCGTGGTCGAGCCGGTCCGGAAGCAGCTGACCGACCTCGCTCGGCACCTGCTGGACCGGGTGCTCGTCGCCGCCTGACCCAACGCCTGAATGGGGGCCTCGCCGCGCGGCAAGGCCCCCATCGTCACACTCCGGCTCAGGTCGGGCGGCCCCAGTCCTTGGACGACGCGCCACCCTCGCCGCCGCCGGGCGGGATCGTGGGGATCGGGCCGGTCACCGGCGGCAGCTCGCCCAGGCCGCTGTCGACCTCGTCGAACCCGGTGACCGGGGCGTTGGACAGCTCCGGCCGCGGCGTCCCGCGCGTCACCGCCCTCGGCATGCCCGGCGCCGCGGTGGCCGGCTTCTCCGGCACCGGCTGCCACGTGGGCTCGAACCAGACCGCCGAGAGCTTCTGCATCCGGATCGTGGCCGAGTAGGGGAGGCCGTGCCACGGGATCTCCTCGGCGTGGATCTCCCCGAGGTTGCCGAGCCCGCTGCCCCCGTACGCCTCCGAGTCGGTGTTGAGGACCTCCCGCCACACCCCGCCGTACGGCAACCCGATGCGGTAGCTGTGGTGCTCCATCCCGGAGAAGTTGAGCACGCAGGCCACGGCGGGCCGCTGGCCGTCCTCCCCGGGCGGCCCGAAGCGCAGGTAGCTGTACGCGTTGCCCGAGGCATCGTTGGCGTCGATCCACCGGAATCCCTCGGGGTTGGAGTCCAGCGCCCACAAGGCGGGCCGCGAGGCATACAGGTGGTTCAGGTCCTTGACGAGCGCGTGCATCCGCCAGTGCGGTTCGTGGTCCAGCAGCCACCAGTCCAGGCTGGAGCCGTCCGACCACTCGGAGTACTGCGCGAACTCGCTGCCCATGAAGAGCAGCTGCTTGCCGGGGAAGCTCCACTGGAACGCGTAGT
>CAKUSI010000080.1 GCA_934678955.1 uncultured Austwickia sp.
TCGATGCGGGCGCGCAGTCGCCGGTAGGTCTCGGCGATCTGGGCGGCGCGCTCGATGGGGACCGCCCCGGACAGCACCCCGTCCCGCAGGGGCGCCACATCGTGGCCGTGGCAGGTGCGGGCTACCTGGGCGAGTGCCCGCCCGGCTGCCGGGGTGATGGGGACGTGGGCCTCGCGGCAGGACTGTTCCAGCCAGGCTCCCACGCGGGGGTAGTCCGAGGCGGCGATCACGCCGCGGTCGTTGGCCTCCAGTACGACTGCGGCTTGGGCGGCGCGGGCGGCCGCGACGAGCCCGGACGCGGCGGCGGCCAGCGCGGCCAGGTCGGGGCCGGCGACGCGGGGGAGGGCGTCGACGAGGCCGCCGAGTCGTTCGCGGATCTGCTCCAGATCGGCGACCAGATCGGCCGCGTCCACCAGACCGATCTCGACCTGTGTTCTCCCCTCGGAGGCAACGAACTCAGCGGCCAAGGGGTCGGCCTGAGTTGCCGAAGAAGGGAGCTGAATGGCTGTGGGATCGGCTTCGCCTGCCCGATGGGCCCAGCCCTCGCTCGTACCTTCGGAGCGGCCGCGTCCGGCATCCGGCGAACTACCGGAAGAAGCATCGAACGGGCTGGTCATGACCCTGATTCTATCGTTCATGTGTTCGAATTGCGAGGATGGTATCGCGCGAATGCCCCACGGCCCCAACGCTTTCCGAATGACTGTGTTGTCTCGGGAGCGAGCGCGAAACCATCTCTCCCGCAGCAGGATTCATCCTGTCACTCACTCCGCACAGGTATGTGATCTACATCACATACCTGTGCGGAGGCTAGGGGTCGACGAAGGCCGGTTCCATCGCGTCTCGCTTCTCGGCCGTCAGGGAATGGTGGCGATGAAGCCCGCGGCCGCCTTCGCGCCTTCTGCGCTCGCGATGGACGGCTCGACCCGGAGGTTCGACGGCGGGCGCGCCACGCGGGAACCTTGGCGCGCGCTGAGAGTGTGCTCCTCAATCGCTGGAGATGACGATATATCGTTGACGCATCGCGATAGTTCGATGCATCCTGCCGGTGTGAGCCCGCGAGAGCTCTCGGGCGACAGGACCGGAGCTGGACTCAGAGCCCGAGGTCAGGGGCCGTCTCGGTGACGGCCCGCGCCTGGGGCGTTGCGGCGCTCACCGGCATCGGCGACAGGGTCGGTGCCTCTCAAACCTCCGTCGGCCAGGGCGCCGACGCAACAGAAGAGCGAGACACCTCATGACATACGACAACAGGCGAGACGATCCGCGATACCGCGACGACGATTCGGGCCGACGCGGCCGAGGCCACGGCGGTCGGGGCCACGACCCGCGGTTCCGCGATGACGAGCGCGACTACGCGGACTGGGCCGGCGGGGGCCGCGGCGGTGCCGGCGGCTTCTTCGGTCCGGACGGTCCTTTCGGCCCGGGCGGGGCGTTTGGCCCCGGGGGTCCGTTCGGTCCCGGCGGACCTTTCGGTGAGGGGGGCCCCTTCGGGAGGGGCGGCCCGTTCGGGCCCGGTGGCCCCTTCGGAGGGGGCGAGGCGGGCGGTCCTCGGGGACGGGGGCCACGCGAGCGGGGCCGCCGCGGCCCCGACGGGCCATACGGCCACCGCGGGCACGGCCCGCACGGTGCGCGACGCGGCGCCGGCCGCGGCGGACGCGGGCGGGCCAGGCGCGGCGACGTACGGGCCGCCGCGCTGTTCCTCCTCGCGGAGGAGCCCATGAACGGATACCAGATGATCCGGAGCATCGCCGAGCGGACGGGCGGCGTCTGGCGCCCCAGCCCCGGCGCGATCTACCCGGCGCTCGCCCAACTGGAGGACGAGGGGCTCATCGAGCAGGCCGACGGCGGCGGCAAGGTCTATCGCCTCACGGACGCCGGCCGCGCCGAGGTCGACGCCGCGGCGGACCGCCCCCGGCCGTGGGAGTCGGCGACCCGCGAGGCCGAGGACGGCCTCGGCGGGACCGCTGACCTGTGGATGGCCCTCGGGCAGTTGGCGCTCGCGACCCGCGCGGTCGGGCAGGCGGGCGACCGCTACGTGACGCAGGCCGCCGTGGAGCTCCTGACCGAGAGCCGACGCGGCCTCTACCGCCTGCTGGCCCAGGACAGCGTGTCCGACGACCTCGACGGCGATGACGACGAGGCGGACGACATCCAGGACGTCCTGACCGCCGACGCGCGCGGTCGGGCGGACGCGCCGGACGACGAGCCGGTGGAGGGAGAGGTCGTCGACGACGGCGACGACTCTCGCTGACGCGGGTCAGGGTTCGACCAGGGGAACGAACCGGTAGTAGCCCTCGAAGCGGACGTCCGGCCGTTCCTCGCTGCGGGCGCGCACCACGGCCATCCGTCCCGCGACGGGCGCGACCAACACGCCATCCCCGGTCAGCTGCGCGAGCAGCTGACCGGGGACGTCGCGCGCCATGGCGGAGACGAGGATCCTGTCGTACGGTCCTTCGGCGGGGCGCCCCAGCACGCTCGGGTCGGCCGCCTGGAGGCGGGCCCAGGGGATATGGCTCGCCGCGACGTTCTGCGCCCCCCACGCGGCGATGTCGGGCAGGATCTCCAGGCCGAGCACGCTGCCGGTCGGGCCGACCAGGTGGGCGAGCAGGGCCGTGGTCCATCCGGAGCCCGCACCGACGTCCAGGACGCGGTCGCCGGGCCTGACGTCGAGAAGCAGCAGCATGTTTCGCACGGTCGAGGGCTGGCTGTTCGTGACGCCGCCGCCGATGGGGAACGGTACGTCGTGGCCGGCATGTCGGCGGTCCCCCGGGCGCAAGAAGACCTCCCGGGGCGCGGCCGCGAACGCCGCGCGGACACGCTCCTCGTAGGTCGGCATGCCTGTCACGCTAACCGCGGGGCACATGTGCCGCCTGCGCGCCAGAGTGACACCCCACAACGACACCCCACAACGACATCTGTCACGGGTGTCGGCAGGAACTCCGTACGGGTCCCGTGGCGGCACGTTGGCGACTCCCCGGCATCATGCGGACGCTCTCGGTGCGATAGTTGGGTCGGCCCCCACCCCCGGCACCGAAGGTTCTCCCCATGGCCGCTTCCCGTCCATCCCGTTTCGGACTCCTGCCGCGCGTCATCATCGCGATCGGGCTGGGTATCGTGTGCGGGCAGTTCTTCCCCGAAGGTCTGGCGCGGGTCTTCGTGACCTTCAACATGATCTTCAGCCAGTTCCTCTCGTTCGCGATCCCGCTGATCATCGTGGGACTGGTGACCCCGGCGATCGCCGAACTGGGCCGAGGCGCCGGCCGCTGGCTCGGCATCACCGCGGCGATCGCCTACGGGTCAACCATCTTCGCGGGGCTCCTCGCGTTCGTGACCTGCCTCGCGCTGTTCCCCTCGCTGCTGAGCGCCGGGGCCGCCACGAGCGTCGGCAACCCCGAGGACAGCTTCCTCGCGCCCGCGTTCAAGTTGGAGATCCCGCCCGTCTTCGGCGTGATGACCGCACTGGTGCTCTCGTTCGTCCTCGGCGTCGGCCTCACGCTCATCAAGGGCGACACCCTGCGGCGGGCTTTCGTGGACCTGCGCGGCGTCGTGGAGTGGATGATCGGTGCCATCCTCATCCCGCTGTTGCCGCTCTACATCTTCGGGATGTTCCTGGACCTCACCATGAACAAGCAGATCGTCGTGGTCATCTCGACGTTCGCGCGGGTGATCCTGGTGGCGTTCGCGCTGACCGTCGTCCTGTTGCTGCTGCAGTATGTGATCGCGGGCGCGGCCATCGGGCGCAACCCGTTCGCGCTGCTCAAGGGAATGGCGCCTGCTTATGCGACCGCGCTCGGCACCAGCTCGTCGGCCGCGACGATCCCGGTGACCCTCCGCTGCGTGGAGCGCAACGGCATCCCGGGTCCCATCGCCTCGTTCGTGGTGCCGCTGTGCGCGACCATCCACCTGGCGGGCTCGACGATCAAGATCGTGACCTTCTCCCTGGCCATCATGACGATCACGGGCATGCCGGTGAACATCGGCACCTACCTGGGCTTCATCCTGATGCTGGGCATCACGATGGTGGCCGCCCCGGGCGTCCCGGGCGGTGCGATCATGGCGGCCATCGGCATCCTCCAGTCCATCCTCGGCTTCGACCAGACGGCCATCGGGCTGATGATCGCCATGTACATCGCGGTCGACAGCTTCGGCACCGCCTGCAACGTCACCGGGGACGGCGCAATCGCCTGTGTGATCACCCGCCTGTCTCGCGGGTCGATCGGGGACGCGGCCGAGCGCGCCGACCGGGAGCACCCGGCCGATCTCACCCTCTGACGACGACGGCAACGCTCTGACAAGCGGACCACCCTGGGCGCACGCTGCCAAGAGAGAAGAGGTGGGCGTCTCGCGCGCAGAGCGGTGAGTGCGGAAGCAGGGTACGGGGCCCGCGACCAGGTAGGTTATGTCGCGACAGGACGTGACCCATCCCGCTCTGCCCGCGCCTCGTCGGTCGGGAAGGATGGGCCATACCCGATGCCGGAGCCTTGGTCGTCGACCGCGACGGCTGGTGCTTCGGCCGACGAAGGAGAGCGCATGGCCAAGTACGATCCCGACAGCACCACGCTCGGACAGCTCCTCGACGACCCGGAGGTCGTCGCGATCTTCGACAAGCACGCGCCGGGTCTGTCGTCCAACCCGATGCTGGGGATGGCCAAGAACATGACCGCCTCGCAGGCCATGGGGATGGCGGGCGGATTCATCGGCAGCGACAAGGTGGCCGCGATCAAGGCGGAGATCGAGGCGCTGTAAGGCATCCAGACGGCGAGAGGCCCCGCACCAGCTTCCGGTGCGGGGCCTCTCGCCGTGCGACCTCTGGGGGCGGCTCAGTGCCAGTTGCGCTCCCAGCGCGGCACCCAGTCGACCTTGGTCGGGCCGGTGTAGATCTGCCGCGGTCGGTTGATCTTGGAGTTCGGGTCGTCCTTCAGCTCCTTCCAGTTCGCGATCCATCCCGGCGTGCGGCCGATCGCGAAGAGGACCGTGAACATGTTGAGCGGGATGCCCAAGGCCCGAAGGATGATGCCGGAGTAGAAGTCGACGTTCGGGTAGAGCTTGCGCTCGATGAAGTACTCGTCGCTCAGTGCGGCCTCGGCGAGTTCGTGGCCGAGGTCCAGCAACGGGTCGTTGATCTTCATCTCGTTGAGCAGGTCGACGGCGGCCTGCCGCAGGATCGTCGAGCGCGGGTCGAAGTTGCGGTAGACGCGGTGCCCGAAGCCCATGAGCTTCACGCCGTCTTCCTTGTCCTTGACCTTGCGCACGTACTCCTTGACGTCGACGCCCGACGCCTGGATCTGCTGCAGCATCTCGATGACCTTGACGTTCGCGCCGCCGTGCAGCGGGCCCCACAGGGCGCAGACGCCCGCGGAACAGGAGGCGAACATGTTGGCCTGGCTGGAGGCGACCATGCGGACCGTCGACGTGGAGCAGTTCTGCTCGTGGTCGGCGTGCAGCACGAGGAAGAGGTTCAGCGCCTTGGCGGCGGTCGCGCTCGGCTCGTACGGGCGGTACGGCACGGAGTACATCATGTGGAGGAAGTTCTCCACGTACTTCAGGTCGTAGCGCGGGTAGATGATCGGCTGGCCGACCGACGACTTGTAGGCGGCCGCCGCGATCGTCCGAACCTTCGACATGAGCACCGCAGCGGCGAGCTCGATCGACTCGTCGTCGTCGGTCTCCCAGACCTCGGCATCGTGCGCGGACAGCGTGTTGATCATCGCGGAGAGGATCGCCATCGGCGGCGCGGCGGTCGGGAAACCGTCGAAGTGCTTACGCATGTTTTCGTCGAGCATGGAGTGCTCGGTGAGCAGCTGCGCGAAGCGGTCGCGGTCTGCCTCGGTGGGCAGCCGACCGAAGATCAGCAGCCACGCGACCTCGACGAACGAGCTCTTGTTGGCGAGGTTCTCGATCGGGATGCCCCGGTAGCGCAGGATGCCCTTGTCGCCATCGATGTACGTGATGTCGGACTTGCACGACCCCGTGTTGCCATAGCCGTTGTCGAGCGTGATGTACCCCGTCTCGGAACGGAGCTTGCTGATGTCGATGGCCTTCTCGTTCTCGGTGCCCACGACGACCGGAAGTTCGTATGTCTTGCCTTCTAGCTCGAGCCGAGCAGTATCGCTCATGCCGTTCTCCTTTGCGACTATCGGGCGCGGGTGGCGACGGGACGTTGTGGGCAGCCTAGTCGGGGGGTTCCCTTCCCCGTGGGCCATCCGGAGAACCTCGACCGGCACTCAGGATCAGGTGTGCGACGTCCTCGCAGGTGGCCGCAACGTGTCACCACGACGCTCGTCCGACTCCTCGGTCAGCCCGACTCGGGCCAGGATCTCGGTGAGCGCGCTGCCCAGCGGCGCCTCGAGGTGGTAGGTCGTTTCCCGCTGGCCCCGGGTGGTCCCGCGGGTGATGACCGCCACGGGAATCCCCCGCTTGTCGGCGTGCCGCACGAACCGGTAGCCGCTCATGACGGCCAGGCTCGACCCGAGCACCAGCAGGGCGCGACTCGCGTCCACGAGGTCGTAGCAGCGCGCCACCCGCTCCTTCGGGACGGACTCGCCGAAGTAGACGACGTCGGGCTTGAGGGTGTCGGCCCCGCAGGCCCGGCACGG
Source organism: uncultured Austwickia sp. (assembly GCA_934678955.1). Next base: position 6,594 of record CAKUSI010000080.1, read on the forward strand.
GACGAGGGTGAACGCCGCGGACGCCTCGTCGGGCAGCACGACGTCCCCGTCCGGTTGGACGGGGGCCAACTCGGGGATGGCGGGCCCGTCGGCGCCGCCGGTCAGGAACGTGGGGTTGGCCTGCGCCAGCCGGCGTTGGATCTCCTCGCGCGCGACCCGATCCCCGCACGTCAGGCACCGGACGATCCGGAGGGTCCCGTGCAGGTCCACGACCTGGCGACTCCCGGCGCGCTGGTGCAGCTCGTCGACGTTCTGGGTGATGACCGCGTCGACCATCCTGTGGCGCTCCAGCGCGGCCACCGCACGATGCCCCCGATTCGGCCGCGCCGCCGCGAAGCGCTCCCAGCCCACGAATGCGCGCGACCAGTAGCGCCGCCGCGCCGCCGAGGAGCCGGTGAACTCGTCGTATTTCATCGGTTGGACCCGACGGGTCCCGTCCGGTCCCCGATAGTCGGGGATCCCTGATTCCGTGCTGATCCCCGCCCCGGAGAGGACACACACGCCGCCTTGGTAGACGAGGTCGACGATCGCGTCGAATGTCGCTGCGGTCATGGACACCGCACCGTCGCAGACATGACGCCAGCCTAAAGGGGTCTCGGATTCGGATGCGCCGCAACGTCTTTGCGGTGCCCCCTCACAGGGCGCTGAACTGCGCCGATGGGTGGTCTGCACGACGCCAACGGGGGGAATTCTCATGACTGCCACTGCCGGCCGCACGGCCACCGAGTACACGATCGAGGGCTTCGACGACGCCGCGCACCGCAGCGCCGCGGAGTCATCGGCCCAGGCCTCGCAGCAGACCGCCGAGCTCATCCGTGCCTCGCTCGAGGCGGCGGGCGCCTTCGCGCCGCCGGTCCCGAGCGAGCTCGAAGTGGCCGGCCTGATGGACCGGTGGTTCCGCGCGCTCACCACGGGGCGCCCCGAGCTCGTCGTCTCGCTCTACGCGCCCGGTTCGGTGCTGCTGCCGACACTCTCGGACCAGATGCGCGTCAGCGTCCCGGAGAAGCTCGACTACTTCGTTGCGTTCCACGCCAAGTGTCCGCTGGGGGCTGTCGACCGGCGCGTCATCCAGACGGGACCCGGCCACGCCACCGACGTGGGGCACTACACCTTCTTCTTCGACGACGGTTCGCAGGCGCAGTGCCGCTACACCTTCACCTACACGTGGAACGGCCAGCGCTGGCTGATCGCCTCGCACCACTCCTCGGCGTGCCCGACCTGCTGACCGGGTTCATACGAGTCCTTCGACGGGCGTGAAAAAGGCCCGGCACCCTGCCGCGGGTGCCGGGCCTTTCGCGTCTTGATCAGTCGGCCGTGCGCGGGCTGCTGGGGATCCGCCCAAAGGCCCCGGACTGGAAGTCCTCGAAGGCCTGCGCCAGCTCGGCGCGTGTGTTCATCACGAACGGCCCGTAGTGGGCGACGGGCTCCCGGATGGGCCGGCCGCCCAGCAGGTACAGCTCCAGCGTGTCGCCGGGACCGCTCTGGCGGTCGGCGGCGGTGGCCTCGATGACGTCGCCCGGCCCGAAGACGGCCAGCTGGCCGGTGCGGACCGGCCGCCGCTCGGCGCCGACCGTGCCCTCGCCGGCGAGGACATACGCGAGGGCGTTGTATTCCGTCGGCCAGGGCAGCGCGATCCGGCCGCCGGGATGCACGGTCGCGTGGACGATCGTGATCGGGGTGTGCGTGATGCCCGGCCCGGCGTGCCCGTCGAGCTCCCCGGCGATGACGCGCAGCAGCGCCGACCCGTCGTGGGAGGCGAGCAGCTGCACCTGTCCGGAGCGGATGTCCTGGTAGTGCGGGTCCGCCATCTTCTGCGAACTCGGCAGGTTGACCCACAGCTGGAGGCCGTGGAACAGCCCGCCCGAGGCGACCAGGTCCTCCGGGGGCTCCTCGATGTGCAGCAGGCCCGACCCGGCGGTCATCCACTGGGTGTCGCCGTTGGTGATGAGGCCACCGCCCCCGTAGGAGTCCTGGTGCCGGAACGTGCCGTCGATGATGTAGGTCACGGTCTCGAATCCGCGGTGCGGGTGCCACGAGGTGCCCTTGGGCTCGCCCGGTGCGTAGTCGATCTCGCCCATCTGGTCCATGTGGATGAACGGGTCGAGGGCGGCGAGGTCCACGCCGGCGAAGGCGCGTCGCACGGGGAAGCCGAGCCCTTCGAAGCCGCTGGGCGCGGTGGTCAGGGTGCGGACGGGGCGGGTGCGCGGGCCGGCGGTCGCGTCCTGCGACGAGTCGCCGTGCGAGGAGTCGTACGAGCGATCGGTGGGCAGGCCGACGCGGGGCAGCACGGTCAGGTCGGAAACGGTCACGGCAGGCATGGCAGGACCTTTCTGTCGGTGCGGCTATGGGTAAGTCGTCCGGCGGGAAGCCGACCCGCCGGAGGGTTCACCCGCCTCAACACTAGGTGATGCATCATCTATTCCTCTGGGGCGTCCGGCGGAGCCGTCGACAGGACGGGCGAGGGCAGCGCGAGAGCCAGGTTGAGCGCGAGCGCGTCGGCCGGGCTGTCGAGGGACTCCCCGAACAGCTCCCGGAGCTGGCCCATGCGGTAGCGCACGGTCTGGGGATGGACGAACAGGGCCTGGGCGACCAACTCCCGGCGCCCGCGCAGCAACAGCCAGGCGCGCAGGGTCTCCTCGAGGCGGGCGCGGCTGGCGGGGCGTTGCCCGTCGAGGGGGGCGAGGACGCGGCGGCGCAGGTCGGCGTATGCCTCGGGGTCGGCGAGGAGGACGAGGTCCACCAGCCGGTCCTCGGTGTCGACGAACGTGTCGATCGGGTCCGGGCTGTCCTCGCGCCCCCCGCGCTTCGCTGGGTTGCTCGCAGCCAGAGGCAGCAGAGGCCTTGCGCGGTTCGCCCGCGCGATCGAGGAGTATGCGGCGTGCCAGGGTCGCGCCGGTCCGAGGACCGCCGAGCGCCCGGCCAGGTGGCCCCGCAGACTCGCTCGCGCGGGCCCGGTCGCGTCGGGCACGAGAAGGAGTGAGGTGTCGTCGTCGAGACCGGCGACCTCACCGGTGACGTGGAGGGTGCGCTGGTCCAGGCGGGCCAGCAGCCCGGAAGCCTGGCCGGTCGGCAGCAACACCGCGGTCAGGGTCTCGGGGGGAGGCCAGGCGGCCCGTTCCGCGCGTTCGGTCAGCTCGTCGCGGTCGGCGCCCGCCGCGAACGCGCGCGCGAGGCGCTCGCGCAGCCGGTCCCGGACCCGACCGCTGGTCTGCAGCTCGTCGGTGTGCCCGGCCGCGCTCGCGGCCGACAGGTCGTCGATGAACGTGAAGACGCCCTCGGCGAACTGGCCCACCTGAGCGGCGGGCATGCCGCCGGCCACGGCCTCCCGGGAGAGGGCGCGCCACGAGACGCGGGCGCCGATCCGGTAGGCCCCAAGCAGAGCCTCCATCGAGCGGCCACTGCGCGCCTCCCCGCGGCCCAGGTTGTAGGCCTCCTTGGTCACCCGCGCGACGACCGCCTCGTCGCCGTCGGAGCCCCGGGCCAGTGTGAGGAACACGTCGAGCGCCAGTTGGACCGCCTCATGGATGCGCTGCCCGCGCTGCCCGGTCAACGGCCCCCGATAGCTCGGCACCTCGGCGATGATCGCGGCGACCGCCTCGTCGGCCACCTCCACCAGGGACGCGCGAAGCCGCTCGTACGTCGTGGGCTCGAGATCGTGGGCGGGTGCACCGGTTGACGCGGGTGGACTGCGACGAGTGGCGGCCGCGGGGTCGACGTGGCCGCCTGACTTGTCGATTCTGTCCGGCTGCGGTGGTGGAGGCCCCTGATCCATACCTTCTTGTCCTCTCCGCATCAATGTGAGGTGCGTCTTCACGCTCCCTGGTCAGGAACTTACCCCCAATAGAACGAAATGATGGTGGTGTGACGATCGTGACCCGACCCAGCCCTGCCGACGCCCCGCACGACGGACACGCGGGGGTGCCCGCACGCGGCCAAGCCGGCCGCGTGGGGGCCGCTGGGCACCTCGCGCAGCGGCTGGTCGGCGCGGTCGTGGGGGCGCTCACGACGCCGCTGAACCCCCGCGACTTCCTCGCGCTGGTCGATCCGGTCAGGTTCGGCCCAGACCTCGCGGGGCGCATCGTGGCCCGCAGGCCGCAGACTCCCGACGCGGTGTCGCTCGTCATCGAGCCGGGACCGGGCTGGCTGGGGCATGTGCCCGGCCAGTACGTCCGCGTGGGGGTCGAGGTCGACGGGGTCAGGAACTGGCGGACGTACTCGCTGACCCACGCATGCGACGCGCGGCCGGACTCCCTCGAGATCACCGTCAAGCGGGTCGCCGACGGACGGGTGTCCCCGCAACTGGTCGACACGTTGCCGGTCGGCGCGGTGGTCATGCTCGGCGAGGCGGCCGGGGACTTCGTAATGCCGCAGGTCATCCCCGAGAAGATCCTCTTCCTCACGGGTGGCAGCGGCATCACCCCCGTGATGGGGATGCTTCGCAACCATACGACCGGCGACGCCGACGTCGTGCTCGTGCACAGTGCACCCACGAGCGGAGACGTCATCTTCGGCGCGGAGCTCCGCGCGCTGGGCGCCTCCGGCGACATCCGGTTGATCGAGCGGCACAGCGACGTGCAGGGCATGCTCGACCTGTCCACCGAGCTCGACGATCTCGTTCCCGACTGGCGTGAACGGAGCACCTGGGCGTGCGGCCCCGGCCCGATGCTCGACGCGGCCCACGCGCTGTTCGACTCGGCGGACCTGCTGGAGCGCCTGCACACCGAGCGGTTCCGCCCGGCCGCGCCGGCGGTGGTCGGCGAGGGCGGGAGCGTCACCTTCACCCGGTCGCGGGTGACCGTCGATGCCGACGGCACCACGCCGCTGCTGCAGGCGGGGGAGAGCGAGGGCGTCGACATGCCGTACGGCTGCCGCATGGGCATCTGCTTCGGCTGCACCGCCCACCTGACCAGCGGGAGCGTCCGCGACCTTCGCAACGGCGAGGTCACCACCGCGGACCACGACGAGGCCCCCGTGATCCAGACCTGCGTCTGCGCCGCCGCCGGCCCCTGCGAGATCGACCTGTGACCGCGCGCCGAGCGCACCTGCCCGAGAGCACATACGAGAGCACGAGTGAGGACACGATGACTGCCACGACCGACCCGAGGATGCACCGTTCGGAGAGCGCTGCGCCCGCCGGCGAGGCAGCCTTGGCGGCCAAACTTGCCGCCAGCCGCCCCACGCCGCCCTCGGCCGTCACCGACCCGGCCCCCGCGTCGCCGCGAGGGTTGTCGAGTCGCGCCTCGCATGCGCGCACCGCGGAGCGGCACTGGGTGCCCAAGCCGTCCGGCGGGGCGGACCCGGCGGGCCACCTGACGCCCGAGCAGATCGACGCCATCGGGGAGGAACTGGACCGGATCCGCGACGAGGTGTTGGCCTCGCGCGGGGCCGACGACGCGGCATACATCCGGCGCATCATCGGCATCCAGCGCCGTCTGGAGGCGGGTGGCCGGATCGTCCTGCTGTTCTCCGGGTTCCCGCCGGCCTGGATCGCCGGGACGGCCGCGCTCTCGATCGCCAAGATCCTTGAAAACATGGAGATCGGGCACAACGTCATGCACGGCCAGTGGGACTGGATGCGCGACCCGCGGATCCACTCCCGCAGTTGGGAGTGGGACAATGCCACCCCGTCGCGGCTGTGGAAGCACTCTCACAACGAGTTGCATCACACGTACACGAACGTCATCGGCCGTGACAACGACCTGGGATTCGGCATCCTTCGGGTGGACCCCGACCAGCGGTGGGAGCGGTCGCACCTGCTCCAGCCCGTGTGGAACGCGCTCAACGCCGTGTTCTTCCAGTACACGATCGCGCTCTACGACCTGGAGCTCTACAAGCATTTCGACGGCTCGGCCACCGAGGAGGACAAGGCCAGGCTGCGTCGCGACGCCCCTGCCGCAGCGCGCAAGATCGGCACGCAGGTGCTGCGGGACTACGTGGTCCACCCGGCCCTGTCCGGCCCCCACTGGCTCTCGACGATCACCGCCAACGCGGTCGCCGACCTGGCGCGCAACTTGTGGGCCAACGCGGTGATCATCTGCGGCCACTTCCCCGACGGGGTCGACACCTTCGCCACGGAGTCGATCGAGGGGGAGTCCCGCGGGGAGTGGTACCTGCGCCAGGGCCTCGGCTCTGCCAACATCGAGGGCAGCCCGCTGCTGCACATCATGACCGGCAACCTGTCCCACCAGATCGAGCACCACATGTTCCCGGACCTGCCGAGCAACCGGTACGC
>CAKUSI010000081.1 GCA_934678955.1 uncultured Austwickia sp.
CTCCTCAACCGCATCGAAGACCTCGAGGATCAGCTGTCCGTCGCGAATGCCACGGACTCCGTCCCATTCGTCGCATCCGCCGAACGGCTACACCACCGCGAGGGAGCTACTTCATGACCAGGTTCCAGCACGACGACACCGACCGCGCCAGCGCCGCCCTGGACGCGTTCTTCACCCGCAACGGCATCAAGCCGCACCCGACGAACACCAAACTCAAGATCGAGTGCGCCAACAACGGATGCCTCATCTCCTGGGGCGGCGCGAGTGAAGGCGTGTTCGTGTCGCTCAAGGAGGGCCAGCAACTGGTCGCTGATCTCGGGCCAGCGACCGAGCTCCCCGACCAGGGCTGGAAGATCTGACCCCGACGCAAGACAAGCGCCCCGGCCACATGGCCGGGGCGCTTCGTCGTTCCCGAGGATCTGTGGGCCGACCTGCGACAATCGAACTTGACAAGCTCGCCACCCACCTTGATAACCGAGCCGTCCAGCTCGACAACTTCATACACAACTCCACACCCAGCAGCCGCGCCCTTTCCGGTGCGGCTGACCCCCGTGTAGAGGAGCGCCGTGCCCGTCATGACCGAAACCCGTCCCCGGAGCGCCACCACGCAACGGACCTGCACCTGCTCAAGGGAAGTCGACGACGGCTACCTCTGCCACGACTGCACCACCACCACCAGGGACCACCTCCACACGATCGCGCACCTGTCCCGCGGCCTCGACGAGAAACGCGCCCGGTTCGGCGCGATCATCTACACCCACGGCCGCTCACGATCAGCGGACACCCCGATCCCGTTCGACCCCCGCGTCACCCGCGTGTCCCGACCCATCCGGCAGCACCTCCGCGAAACCTGCGCCTACGTGTTCGACCACCGGCCGGCCGCAGCGACCCGCGTCGTCGTCTCCCCCGAATCCATCGGCGCAATGGCCGTCTGGCTCACGTCACACCTCACCTGGCTACGCACCGACCCGACCGGGCCCGCCACCGCCGACCGCATCCGCCGCGACGCCGAACACCTCGCCGCCCTGTTCGACAAGGCACCCGACCGCCTCTACCTCGGCGTCTGCCGCCACGACCGCACCGACGGCACCGTCTGCACCGAACCCATCTACGTCGAAGCCCGCCTCGTCACCAGCGGTCCACGCGACCGAGTCGAAGCCGCCGGCGTCCACGTCAACTGCATCTGCGGCGCAACCCACGAAGTCCAAGCCCGACGCGACGAAATCTCCCGCGCCCTATCGAACTACCAAGCGACGATGGCCGAACTCGTCCGCCTCGCACCCATCCTCGTCCCCGACGGCGTATCCCACGCCAAACTCAAGAAACTCAGCGCCGCCCGCGAGTTCCTACCCGCCGGCACACGCCGCACCATGAACTCCCGCATGCAGTGGCGCGACATCACCGCCTACCGCATCGCCGACGTCCAACACGCCGTAGAGCGCGACGCCGCACGACGCCGAACCGGTCAGATAGTAGGATGAGGGCATCCGAGGCGAACTGTGCAGAACAGCACGCCCATCGGATCGCATCATCCCCTTGAACTTGGAGGAGGCCCCCGCACACGCGGGGGCCTTTCTCTATGCCCCGACACACGGGGCGCACGACCTCGCCCTCGGGCGGTCCGGTGTCAACGCCGCACCGGCAGGGCTACACCGCACAGAGACGCGGCGAAGGACGGCTTGCGGGAGACACGGCCGGGCTCCTGGCCCGCTTAGCGCCGCATCCTGCACCGCACCGCCCGAGGGCCAGGAGAACCAGCATGGCGAACCAGCACACGCTCACGATCCTGTTGTCGCAGGCGACGGAGCGTCAGCTTCTCGTCCACATCGCATCCCGGATGGAGAACCACATGGCCGACATGACCGCCGCCCTCGACCGCCTCGCCGCGTCCCTCGCGAAGGAGATCGCGGATATCCGCGACGACCTCCTCACCCAGATCGACGGCCTCACCGCCGAGTCGCAGGCCGCGAAGGACGCGCTCGCCGCGAAGGTCGCCGAACTCGACAACGCCGTGGCGCGGGTCGAGTCGTTCAGCGATGAGCTGGACGCCAACGACGCCCCCGCCCCGACGGACCCCGAGACGCCGGCGGACCCGGAGCAGCCCGAGGAGCCCGTCGACCCCGAGCCCGGCGACGGTGAGCCCACCGACCCGGAGACCCCGGCCAACCCCGAGCAGCCCTCCGAGCCCCAGCCCGAGCCCGAGCAGCCGGTCGACCCCAACGCCCCCGGCCCGTAACCCCCCAGGCCGGGCCCCGGCACGCCGTCTCCGAGGCGGCCCCCGACACGGCCCGCCTCGCGCCCCCACCGCGAGAGCCCGCGGACGCCACCCCCAAGGCGTCGCGGCGGGCACCGAATGCCCGAGCACAGGGTGCCCAACGGTCTCCAAAACCGAAGGCGGGGGTTCGACTCCTCCCGGGCGTGCCAACCAGCGAGAGGACCAAGGACGTGCGCATCGACGACTTCAACGCCGCCCGAGAAGCCGGACTCACCCCCACCCGGGCCGCGCGCTACGCCAACCACTGCCACCGCTACCGGACCGCAGGACGCACCCCGCTCACCCCCGGACAGGCAGCCGCCGCACCCCGGACCAAGCCGTGAACGACAGCGACGTCGTCCTCGACACGCTCACCATCACCCGCCACCTCGACCACGACGGCGACGACATCATCAGCGTGAGCGTCGACGGCGACTCCGGGCTCACCATGCACCTGGGAATGATCGACCTCGCCCGAGACACGCTCTACCGCTTGGCCGACGACGCATGACCCACGAACGACGGCACCGCGTCAGACCCGACCAGACACTCGGCTTCCGACAACGCTGACCGAGGGAGGGTGGGGCACCCCCTCCCCGCCCTCGCCGCTTGGACCGTGGGGTCTGCGAAATTCGCTGTGTACGCCTCCCAGCATTCTCTAGTGGTGGGGATAGATGCCTCGGGCTCCGAAGAAGTGCGGCGCTGCGGGATGCGAGGCCCGGGTCGTGGGGCGCACGTACTGCGCACCGCACACGGTGCCGTCGCCGTCGTCGCGGGCTGACTCGCGGGTCCCTGGTGAGCGGCGTCGCCGCGCTGAGGCGGTGGCGTCGTGGGTGCGGGTGAACGGCTGGGTATGTCCCGGCTGGGAGCGTGACCCGCATGAGTCGCGTGATCTGACTGCGGCGCACTCGACGGCGGTTGCCGTTGGCGGGGTGGGGTCGCTGCTGTCGGTGCTGTGCCGTTCGTGCAACTCCCGACAGGGGGATGCTCCATCCCGAGCCCGTCAGGGGCTCTGACTCCGACACGGAGGCGATCATGCCTGTACCCCCGAAGCACCCGAGCGTTCGGGCTCGACGGAATGACCCGAAGAAGGACTTCACGACGCTGTCCGCGTCTGGCTTGAAGGGTCCGGCGCCGGCGTGGCCGCTGTTGGATGATCCGACGCGGACGGCTCATCTTGAGCTGGCACAGGATCGCCTTGCTGAGCTTGAGGTCGAAATCGCTGGCGCGGAGGATGGGCGGACGAAAGGCCGGCTGCGCCGCGAGCAGAACAAGCTCGAGATGTCGTCGGCCGTGCTGCGGTTGCAGATCGAGCAGGCCCGTGACCTCGAGGTCGCGTTGTGGGATTCGCTGTGGGCGATGCCGCAGGCGGTCATGTGGTCGGAGGCTCACGCGCACCGGGAGGTCGCGCAGTATGTGCGGTGGAAGATCCGCGCGGAGCAGGGCGACATGAAGGCGGCGTCTGAGGCGAGGCAGTGGTCGGACCGGCTGGGGTTGAACCCGCTAGCGTTGCTGCGGCTGCGGGTGGAGATCGAGCAGGCCGCGGCGGCTGAGGACCGTGGGCGTGCCCGTCGGGAGAAGACGCAGGCGTCTTCGAAGCGCCCGTCCGGCAAGGGTGAGGATCCCCGCGCCGGCCTGTACGCGGTGTAGCGGGTGGGGACGCTCGTCGTCCCCGGCTTGGACGCGGAGCCGTGGCCGACGTTGGGGCCGCAGATCGTGGACTTCATCGAGGACCGGTTCATCTACGGGCCGGGGTCGTTGAAGGGCCGGCCGTACGTGGTGGACCCGGAGTTCCGGGCGTTCCTCTACCGGGCGTATGAGGTGTACCCGCAGGGGCATCGTCTGGCGGGTCGGCGGCGGTTCAAGCGCGTGGGCTTGTCGGTGCGCAAGGGGCTGGCGAAGACCGAGAAGATGGCGGTCGTCGCGGGCTGTGAGCTGCACCCGGAGGGCCCGGTCAGGTGCGACGGATTCGACGCGGACGGCGACCCGGTCGGTAGGCCGGTCGCGGATCCGTACATTCCGATGCTCGCTGTCACGCAGGGTCAGGTTGAGGAGCTGGCGTACGGCGCGCTGTACGTGATGCTGACCGAGGGGCCTGACGCGGACCTGTTCGACGTCTCCCTCGAGCGGATCATCCGCCTGGACGAGTGGGGCCGCGCGGACGGCAAGGCCGTGCCGCTGGCGAATTCCCCTGGATCCCGAGATGGGGCACGGACCACGCTGAACTGCTTCGACGAGCCGCACCGCCTGCACCTGCCGAGGCAGGTCGAAGCGCACGAGACGATGGTCGCGAACCTCGAGAAGCGCGTCCTCGAAGACCCTTGGGGCCTGTACGTCGGGACCGCCGGGGAGATCGGTGAGGATTCCGTCGCTGAGGGCCTTCACCGGGAGGCCGAGCAGATCCGCGACGGCCTGATCGACGACCCGCAGTTGTTCTACTTCCACCGTGAGGCGGGGCAGGGACACGACCTCGAACCGCTGGAAGGTCGGGTCGCTGCGGTCGCGGAAGCGACGGGCCCGGTCGGCGAGTTCGGCCCGGGCCAGTTCGAGTCGATCGCGCGGCAGTGGGACCGGCCCTCGGCGGACCGTTCGTATCTCGAGCGGGTGTGGCTGAACCGGTGGGTGAAGTCGGGTCGGCAGGCGTTCGACGCGGGCCGCTGGGCTGAGCTGAGTGTCCGTGACGGCAGCCCGGTGCAGCCGATCGCGTCGGGGTCGTTCGTCGCGGCCGGGTTCGACGGCGCGAGGTTCAAGGACGCGACTGCCCTCGTCATCACCGACATCCCGACCGGGGTCCAGCAGGTGTGGGGGCTCTGGGAGCGCCCCGCGGGCGCGGACGAGGCGTGGGAGATCGACGAGGCCGAGGTGACGGCGTCGCTGGAAGACCTGATCCGGGTGATGCAGGTGTGGAAGGTGTACGCGGACCCGCCGCACTGGACGGAGACCGTCGGGTCGTGGTCGGGACGCTGGCCGGACCGTGTCGAGGAGTGGTGGACGAACCGCATCCGCGTGATGGCGCAGGCGGTGCGCGCCTACCGGGAGGCGATGCAGGCCGGGCAGGTCGCGTGGTCCGCTCAGGCCATGTACGCGGACCGGTTCGAGAAGCACGTCGGTGCTGCTGGCCGGCGTGACCAGAACTTATACGACGACGACGGGGCGCGGCTGTTCACGCTCGACAAGATCCACCCGGACCGCAAATTCGATGCGGCGATGGCCGGGTGTCTGTCGTGGCGGTGCCGGCTGGACGCGCTCGCGAAGGGCGCGAAGCCACGGGCCCCGTCGATTCCGAGGCGTATCCGATGACGAGGGGGGCATGTGGCGATCGACGTCGAGACCCCCGAGTCTCCGGGATGGTGGCTGCTGCGGTGCAACACGAAGCTGACGGGCCGCCAGCAGCGGTTGCGGAAGCTGTTCGACCGGTACGAGGGCGACCCGTGGGAGCCTGACTGGCTCGCGACCGCGCCGGACGCGGCGCAGCGGTTCTACCGGGCGGCGCGGACGGGGTTCGCGGAGATGATCGTGAAGGCCCCGCTTCGGCGTCTTCGGGTCACGTCGATCATGACGGCCGCGGACTCCTCGGAGATCGGCGACGAGGTCGCGTGGCGGGTGTGGCGGCGCGCGGGGATGCTCGCCGAGGCCACGGACGTTCACCGGACCCTGCTCATCGCGGGCGACGCGTACGTGATCCTCGGCGTGGACGACGACGGCCCGTACGCGACGTCCGAAGACCCCCGGCAGGTCGTCACGATCCACGACCCGATCCGGCAGTCCCGGATCCGTGCCGCGGCGAAGTTCTTCACCGACGAGGACACGGGCGTCGACTACGGCTACCTGTACCTGCCCGGGCGGCGGTTCGTGGCGCGCACCCTGGACCGGGCGCGGTCGGTCGTGGTCGTCAACGGCGAGTCTCGAGCATCGTTCGCGCCGGCGACGTGGGTGTGGGACCAGAACCACGGCGGCGCAGACGGCGAGGCGTGGCCTGAGGGCATGGAGGACTTCACCGGCGTCGTCCGCTACCGCAACGACGAGGGGATCGGCGAGTTCGAGCGGCAGGAAGACATCCTGTACCGCCTCGACCACATCATCTTGCAGGGCATGGTCATTGCCACGATGCAGGCGTTCCGGCAGCGGGCGATCAAGGTCGACCCGCAGGACATGCCCGACAACGACCCGGTCACCGGGGAGCCGATCAACTACGACGAGATCTTCTCGGCGGACCCTGGCGCGCTGTGGAAGCTGCCCGCGACTGCTGAGCTGTGGGAGTCCGGTCAGGTCGACTTGAACGGGATCCTTTCGATGGCCGAGAAGGACATGCAGCGGTTGTCGGCGGTCACGTTCACTCCCCTGTCGATGTTCAACTCCGACGCGGTGAATCAGTCCGCGGCGGGCGCCGAGCTCGTGAAGGAGGGCTTGACCGACAAGGTGTCGGCGTTGCATGACCGGTGCGAGCAGCCTCACGCGTTGGTCGCGGCGTCGCTGCTGCGTCTGGCGGGGTTCGAGGACCGCGCCGACGTCGACGAGATCCGTATCGGGTGGGCCCCGGCGGTCCGGTACTCGCTGACGGAGAAGGGCCAGGCCGCGACGCAGGGCAAGGCGTCTGGGGTGACGTGGCGGACGATCATGCAGGAGTTCTGGCAGTTCTCCCCCGAGCAGATCACCCGCATGGAGTCCGAGCGCATGTCCGACGCGCTGCTGTTCCCCGAGACCGTCGCCGCGTCGCCGGCCGCGCAGTCCGAGGCGGCGACGTTCACGCAGGACGTGACGGCGGATGCCACGGCCTGACCCTCGCCTGTTGGCGCTGGTCGACGCTCACGCGTCGGGGCGCGGGACGATCGCTGACCGGGTGTTCGCGGCGCTGTACGCGCTGTGGGCTCCGTTCGACGGCTGGTACCGACCGAGCCTCGTGCAGGACGTGTCCGAGCAGGCCGCGGCTGTGGTGGGCGCGGGGCAGGCCGGGACCGCTGGTCTCGCGGACTCCTACCTTGCGGCGTCGACGACCCTCGTGCGTGGGGCGGCGACGGCACCGGCTGGTGTGTCACCCGCGATGCGGGAGTCACTGCGGCACGGTGTGACCGGCCCGGAGGTTCAGGCGCGGGTCGCGCAGGAGTTCAGGTGGCAGATCTTCCGCGGCCTCGACCCAGACTCGGCGCTCGGTGTGGCGATGAACCGCGCCAGGGAGTCAGCGTCGCAAGACTTGAACCTCGCGTTCCAACGTCAGGTCGCGGACTTCACCCGTAAGCGGCAGGTGCAGCGGTTCCGGCGCGTGACGCGCGGCGAGAAGGCATGTGGACTGTGCGTCGCCGCGTCGAACCGGGTCTACACCCGAGGCGACCTGATGCCGATGCACTCGCGCTGCCGATGCTCCGTGATCGAGGTCGGGTCGGTCCTCGGCGGCGGGCGGATCGTGTCTGACGAGGAGTATCGGGCGCTGGCGGGCGCGTCACGGTCTTTGTCTTCGAGCGACCTGAAGGACGTCCGCTACGTCGTGGACGAACACGGCGAACTCGGGCCGGTCTTGCGGAACGCGACACAGCGGGTGTCCGGAGTGGACTCCCGCGGACGCGTCGAAGGCAAGAGTCCCGCGCCGCCGCAGGCGAAGCGTCTGGACCCGGCCCACGGGCTCAATGGCCTGAGCGCGGCCGAGCTGGCGCGCAAGGAAGCGATCGCACAGAAGTCTCTCGCGTTCGCGCGAGACAACGACCTGTCCCCGTCCCTCATCGAGTGGCACAGCGACAGGCTGCGCCTCATCCAAGACCGCATCCGCAAGATCGCGGCCTGACCCACCAGATAGGAGCCCCGGCGCGCACGTGCCGGGGCTTTCGTACGCCCCGACACGGGGCGACCGACCCGGCAAGGGGATCCGACCAGTGAACGTGAACAAGATGAAGCGTGCCCGGCTCGCCGCGATGGGCGTCCGGTTCGTCGAAGGCGAAGACGGCCAGGCGGGCAACGGGCCAGCCTCCGAGAACAGCGGCCAGCAGCCCCCGCAGCAGCAGGAGGCGCCCTCGGGCCCGAAGGGTGGGCCGCGGGAGAACGGCGAGCACGGCTACCCGACCTCAACGCCGCTGACAGAGATGACCGTTGAGCAGAGGGAAGCGTACTGGCGGCACCAGTCGAAGAAGCACGAACAGACGTGGAAGTCGGTCATCGACCGCAACCTCACGCCCGAGCAGGTGCTCGAGATGCAGCAGCGGCTCGACGAGGTCAACCGCGAGCGGATGAGCGACCACGAGAAGCAGGTCGCGGACGCCCGCCGCGAAGCCGCAGCAGAGGCCACTGCGCAGTTCGCTCCGCGTCTCGCCCGCGCCGCCGTTGAAGCCGCGCTGGCCCGAGCCGGCGTCCCTGAGGACCGCATCGACAACGAGATCGAGTGGACGGACCTCTCCAAGTTCCTCACCCCGAAGGGTGACGTCGACACCGGCATGGTGTCGCAGTTCGCCGAGTCCCGCCGCGCGCCCAAGGCCGCAGCGGACGACGACGGCGGCAGCAAGAAGAAGTTCCCCGACATGGGGGGCGGGAAGCGCGGGCCCTTGCATGAGTCCGCGAAGGCGCGCGCCGAGAAGGTCGCGCGCGAACGCGGCTGGGTCCGCGACGACAAGTAACCACACCCCCCACAACGGAGGTACAACACGATGCCCACCGACATTTCGGTGACGTCGACCACGTCGCGCCGGGCTCCCGGCCGGCTGTGGCTCGGCAGTCCCCACGGGACGGACGCCCCGATCCACGTGACGTTCGACTTCGCGACGTTCACGCACGCGAACTTCACCGCGACAGGCCAGATCCAGAACGGATGCCTGCTCGGGAAGATCACGGCGTCCGGGAAGTACGGCCCGTACGACGACACCGCCACCGACGGTCGCCAGACCGCCGTGTGCGCGCTCTACGACGACCAGGTGATCCCCACGGACACCTCGCGCGTCATCACCTCGGCCGCGGTCCCGCACTTCCAGTGCATCACCGCTGGCCTGCCCTACAAGACCGGCCCTGGCGCCCTCGACGCGAACGCTCGCGTCGACCTGCGCATGGTCATCTTCCGAGACTGAAAGGGGACTGACTGATGCCTGACATCATGTGGGACGCTCCCGCGTCTCCCGACGAAGTTACCTTCGCGATCCGTCAGATCCCGCTGCGGTCCGAGCTGGTGCTGTCCAGCCTCGCGAACATCACCTACTCCGAGTCGCACACGGTGCGCTGGGGTGAGGTGACCCGCCGGAACCGTCTCGCGAAGTACCGCGCGTTCGACGGCCCGGTCGCGAAGTCCGCCCGCGATGACGCCGCGGACCGCGCGATCCGTCTCGCCCCGTTCAGCAACAGCCTGGACCTCGGCGAGTACGAGCGGCTCGTCATCGAGTTCGAGCGCATGGCCGGCGGTAACCGCCGCGTCCTCGCTGACGCCCTGTACGACGACGCGGAGAACCTGACCACGTCGATGCACAACCGCGTCGAGAAGGCCCTCGCGACCACGCTCTACACCGGCGTGTTCGACGTCAACGAGAACGGTTACCGCGGCACCGCCGACTTCGGCATGGCCGCGGCGAACAAGTTCACGGCTGCCGTGCCGTGGACGACCTCGGCGACCGCGAAGGCCGGTGACGACCTGCGCGCGATGGGCAAGCGTTACCTCACCTCCGCGGGTGTCCGCGCGGGCCGCATCATCACGTCGGAGGCGGTCATCGACTCCCTCCTGACGAACGCGCAGGTCGTCGCTGAGGCGATCGGCACGCTCGCGGGCCGCACGTACATCAACCGCGACGAGCTGGACAACTGGCTGCGGAACAACCGCCTGCCGCAGCTCATCACCGAGTACGAGACGTCGTTCTACAACGACGAGACCGGACTCGAGGAGCGCGCCCTCCCTGAGGATCGCATCATCCTCGCCCCGGCGAACCTCGGTGACGCGCTCGAGTTCCGCTACGGCCTGTCCGCGACGGCGCTTGAGCTGATCCGCTCCCCGCAGTCGGAGATGACGTTCTCCGACGGCCCGGGCATCGTCGGTCTCGCCGTCAAGCAGGGCGTGCCGTTCCGGCAGTTCACCTACGTGGACGCTGTCGGCCTGCCGCTGCTGCTCGGCGCGAAGCAGGTCGTTGTCGGGGACGTGCTCTGATGCCGGCCGGGAAGCTGGCGACGTCCGTCCGGGTCACTGACGAGGGCGGGCGGCACGTCGTGATCGCTGCCGGTGACGACGTGCCCGCGTGGGCGTCGAAGCAGATCGTCAACCCGAAGGCGTGGGACGGCGACGCCCCCGAGGCCGAGACGACCAACGCCGACGGGGAGCCCGCGGCTGAGGGCTACGAGTCCAAGACGGTCGCGGACCTGCGCGCCGAGATCAAGGCCCGCAACGAGGGCCGCGACGACGAGTCGCGGGTCTCGGCTGACGGGAACAAGGCCGACCTCATCGCGGCACTCGAAGCCGACGACGGCCGGGCCTGAACAGGAAGGCGGTGACCGCCCATGTCGGTGTACGTCACCGTCACAGGGCTGCGGGAAGCCGCGTTCGGTATCGACATCCCGCAAGGCGATGTCGTGGATGCGGCGTTGCAGCGGCTCATCGACAAAGCAGAGACACGGTTGCTGGCCGCGTTCCCGTCGCTCCCGGCGAGGATCGCGGCCGGCACCCTCTCCGTCGACCTCGTTGCTGGGGTGGTGGAGGACATGGTCCTGCGGGTGGCGTCGAACCCGCGCGGGGTCCGGTCCCTGTCGATCGACGACTACACCGAGACCCTCGACCGGGCCGTGTCCTCCGGTGCGCTCTACCTGTCCCCTGAGGAGCTTGCGCTTCTCGCGGGGCCGATGCGGGCCGGTGGTGCGTTCGGGTCGATCAAGCTCAGGACGCCTGCGTGGTGGATCCGATGATGCACGTCGCGGAAGCCGTCGCACGTGGGCGTCAGGCCGCGGCCGGGATCTTCCTCGACAAGTGCGTGATCGAACGCCGAGTCGGGCGTGTGCTCAACGAGACGACTCTGGAGTACGTCGACCAGTGGGCCCCGGTGTACGCCGGGGCGTGCCGGGTGAAGGTCGAAGGCACGCAGCCGGCCGAGTCGGAGCCTGGCGGGCGGACGTTCGTCATCACCGACGCGGTCGTGCAGTTGCCCATCGGGCCGGAACGGTTCGTGGACAACGACCGCGTCACGGTGACCGTCGCCGTGTTCGACCCGGACCTCGTCGGGGTCGCGTTGAGCGTGACGTCACGTGAGGTCAAGTCCCAGGCCACGATGCGCCGCTTGCACGTGTCGGAGGTGTCGTCGTGAGCGACCTGTCGAAGCTTGCGTCGGACCTGCGTTCGGTGAACGTGGCGAAGCTGTGCGGCCCGGTGATGTCGCGGGCGGGCGGGAACATGCAGCGCGCGGCACGTGAGGCTGCCCCGGCCGGCCCGCATATCCCGGGGTACGCCCGAACCATCGTGTTCGAGAAGGATGGCCCGCTGGCTGTTGAGGTCGGGGCGATGGCTGTCGGCCAAGGGAATCTGTCGGCGGTGTTGGAGTACGGGCAGGGCGCGAATGCGCCTCACCCGCACATCGTGCCGCAGCTCGAACCTGAGGCGGACGTGACCGCGGAGTGGCTCGGGAAGGTGATCGCGGAGGCGTTCGGGTGATCCGGGCGCACCGTGCCGCCGTGGTCGCGAGGTTGGCTCCGTGGCGGGTGATCGACGACCGGGCGAAGGTTGACGACTCGTCGATGCCGTCGCCGTGGGTGGTGGTGGACTTCCCGCCGCCGCTGAAGGAGACGGACCGGTGGTCAGCGCCCGACCAGCACCGCGGCGTGGGCTGGTTCCAGACGTCCTGCGTCGGTGAGGACACCGACCAGGTGGGCCGGCTGCACGACGCGGTCGAATCCCGGCTTCTCGGCTGGACTCCGGTCGTGGCGGGCTGGTCCGTGTGGCCGGTCCGCATGGACACCCAACCGCGTCTGCTGGACGCATACACAGCGCTGCCTGACCGGCGCCTCGTGACGACAGTGTGCCGCTGGACGTGGCACGCCTACGTCGTTCCCTGAGCCGTTCTTCTCGGCTCGCCCTCCCCGGACCAGGGGCAGTTTCTCATCCCCAATTTCCGACGCCCGAGGAGGGCCTTTCCCCATGACCGAGTGGGTGCGAGTCAAAGACCCCGACACGGGTCACGAAATCACTATCTCCACCGAGCAGGCCCGCGCTTTCAACGCGCGGGTCATCGAATCCAAGGACGCGGCCGGGCCCGACGGCATGCCGCTTCCCCCGAAGTACCACCGCACTGTCGATGAGGCCGCAGCGGTCTCCAACAAGAGGGGGGCCTGACTCATGGCTATCTACAACCCGGCCGGCGTCGCGTCGGCCCGTAACCGGAACGCGATCTGGGTCGATGCGATCGCGAATGAGCAGGCGCCGAAGCTGACCGAGGTGACGTCTCCGACGGCGGCGCTCGATATC
>CAKUSI010000082.1 GCA_934678955.1 uncultured Austwickia sp.
GCCACCGGCTGCGGCGGGGCCGAAGCGGGCGTGGTCGGCATCGTCGGGGGGACGACGGTGGGACGCTGCTGGGGCGGCGTCGCCGCGGGTCGCTGCTGCGCGGGCTGCTGGGGTCGCTGTCCCTGTCCGGCACCGCCTCGCGGAGCGGGCACCTGGCCGAGGCCTCGGTTGTTGTCGGAGCGCGCCGGGCCGCCGCTGTCGAAACCCGCGGCGATGACCGTGACGCGCACCTCGTCGCCGAGGGCGTCGTCGATGACCGCGCCGAAGATGATGTTGGCCTCGGGGTGAGCCGCCTCCTGCACGAGGCGGGCCGCCTCGTTGATCTCGAAGAGACCGAGATCGCTGCCGCCTTGGATGGACAGCAGGACACCGTGAGCGCCGTCGATGCTCGCCTCGAGCAGCGGGCTGGAGATCGCGAGCTCGGCCGCCTGGACCGCGCGGTCCTCACCACGGGCGGAACCGATCCCCATGAGCGCGGAGCCGGCGCCCTGCATGACGGACTTCACGTCCGCGAAGTCCAGGTTGATCAGACCGGGGGTCGTGATGAGGTCGGTGATGCCCTGCACGCCCGAAAGGAGCACCTGGTCGGCGCTGCGGAACGCGTCGAGCATGCTGACCTGGCGGTCGCTGATCGACAGGAGCCGGTCGTTGGGGATGACGATGAGCGTGTCGACCTCTTCGCGCAGGCTGCCGATGCCCGACTCGGCCTGATTGGCGCGGCGGCGCCCCTCGAACGTGAACGGCCGGGTCACCACCCCGATGGTCAGCGCGCCCAGGCCCTTGGCGATCCGCGCCACGACCGGCGCGCCGCCGGTGCCGGTCCCGCCGCCCTCGCCCGCTGTCACGAAGACCATGTCGGCGCCCTTCAGCGCCTCCTCGATCTCCTCCGTGTGGTCCTCGGCGGCCCGGCGACCCACCTCGGGGTCCGCGCCGGCGCCCAGCCCGCGGGTGAGCTCACGCCCGACGTCCAGCTTCAGGTCGGCGTCGCTCATCAAGAGCGCCTGGGCGTCGGTGTTGATGGCGATGAACTCCACGCCCTTGAGCCCGACCTCGATCATCCGATTGATCGCGTTGACGCCGCCACCGCCGATGCCGACGACCTTGATCACGGCCAGGTAGTTCTGGGGTGCTGCCACGGTGGGGCCTCATTCCTGAAATCGATGATCTCTTGCTGCTGCGACAACGCTGTGGGTCGCGTCTCGCCGGTATGCCTACTGATGCCCGACCCGCCCGCCATCGCCCGCCCGGTATGGGGGTGTCGCGCAGGCGGAACTCACGTTCGGCTCAAGTCCGGCCCCATCGTACGGCACGCAGGCAGCGCTTCAAGTCGCTAGGGCGACCGTGAGACTCGCCATCAACGTTGACTTGAGGGTGAAGGCACGGATCGCGCCGACGTCACCGGGCTGTGGGGGGCGCTGACATTGATCGAGCCCAACCCTTCCTGACCCGACAGGGCCGCCAGCACGGCCGCCTTGATCTTGCCGTCCGCGGGACCGCCCCAGAGCACGTCGATGCCGTCGAGGCGGAAGCGCACGTCGTCCGGCGAGGCGACCCGGACATCGCTGAGCTCAGCGAGCTGACCAGGCTCAAGAGAGGTGATCGCCGCGACCGCGACCGTCCTCTCGCGGGGATCGTCCGGGTGCGCCAGAGACACCGTGGGGACATCGGGCGGAGCCTCGCCCACCGACGCGTAACCCACCCCCGAGGCATCCACCAGCTCCAGGTCACCTCGAGGGTTCTTCGCCGCCATGACGGGGGTGCGCAAGGTCACCTCGATCGACAACCCGGTCGGCCACTCGCGGACGACCTCCGCGCGCAAGACGGGTTTGATGGTCGAGACTTCGGATTGGAGCGCAGCAGTATCTACCTTGACGAGAGGTTCACCTAGGCGGGACGCCGCCATCCGCTCGATCTCACCTTGTTGTCCGGCCCCCGCCCCCACGACGCGGACCTCCTGGACTCGGAGCCACGGGCTCGCGAGCCCCAGCCATCCGAGCCCCGCCGCCACCACGACCACCAGCACAAACCCGAGGAAGACGCGGCGAACCACCCTCCTGCGCGCAGCGACCTGGGCCGGCCCCTTCGGCAGGCCACGGCGCGGCCCCGCCCCGCGCGGCGACTCCTGTCGTGGAGGGCGGCGACCCCGCGGCGCCTCCCCGCCCGCGGCGTGGGAGGGGCGACGGGTCCTCAACGGCGATCTCACCCCCGGCCCTCCAACAACGCGAGGAGCCGCGGCCCGACCCGGGTGACGTCGCCCGCCCCGACCGTGAGCACCAGGTCCCCGGGGGTGACCAGCTCGGCCAGCCGCCGCGGCACCGCGTCGTCGTCGGGCTCGTAGACCACCTGCGCGCGAGGGTCGGCCCGCAGGACCTCGTCCACGACCAGTTGCCCGCTGATCCCGTCCATCGGGTCTTCCCGCGCCGCGTACACGTCCATCACGAGGCAGACGTCCGCCTGGGCCAGGGCCCCACCGAAGTCGGCGGCGAAGTCGCGCGTCCGTGAGTACAGGTGGGGCTGGAAACACACGACCAGTCGGCCTGGGGCGGCGAGCCGCGTGGCCGTCGAGACCACCGCAGCGACCTTGCCGGCGTTGTGCGCGTAGTCGTCCACCACGCGCACGCCCGCCGCCTCCCCCTTCGCCTCGAATCGACGCAGAGCCCCTCGGTAGCCGGCCAACCCCGCGAGCACGGGATCGCTGTCCAGCCCCAGGCCGGCCGTGGCCGCCAGGTAGGCGGCGGTCGCGTTCTCGAGGTTGTGCCGTCCCGGCGCGGGGATCGTCAGCTCCCGTGTGCCGTCCTCGCCACTCAACAGGGCCCGGCCGACCAGGCCGTCCAACGCGATCGCAGCGATGCGCAGATCCGCCTCCGGCGAGAGGCCGTAGGTCGCCACACGGATTCCGTCCTGCCGCGCCCGCTCCGCGAGCCGGGCGGCGCCAGGGTCGTCGAGGCAGGTCACGAGCAGGCCACCCGGTCGGATGGTCTGCGCGAAGGCCGCATATGCGTCCTGGACCGCCTCGAACGTGCCATAGAAGTCGAGGTGGTCCGGCTGCACGTTGGTGACCACCGCGGTCTGCGGACGGTAGGCCAGAAACGTCCCGTCGCTCTCATCCGCCTCCACCACGAAGGCGTCGCCGCTGCCCCACGCCGCGTTCGTGCCGGTCGACACGAGGTCGCCGCCGATCGCGTACGAGGGATCCGCGCCCGCTGCCCGCAGGGCCTCG
Source organism: uncultured Austwickia sp. (assembly GCA_934678955.1). The sequence continues at coordinate 3,221 of CAKUSI010000082.1, forward strand.
ACCAGCATCGACGTGGTGGTGGTCTTTCCGTTCGCGCCGGCGACGGCCACCCCGCCCCGACCCGCCATGAGCACGGCCAGCGCCGCAGAGCGGTGTAGGACCCGCAGCCCGGCAGCACGCGCGGCCACCAGCTCGGGGTTGTCGTCCCGGATCGCCGAGGACACCACCACCGTGTCCGCCCCCTCGAGGTGGGCCGGGTCGTGGCCGACCCACACGCGGATGCCCTCCCGTTCCAGCGCCCGCAGCGTCGGGGAATCCTGCGCGTCCGAGCCGGCGACGACCAGCCCCGCGGCGCGCAGCAGGCGGGCCACCGCTGACATGCCCGCACCCCCCGCGGCCAGCACGTGGACGCGGCCGAGCTCGTTCACCGCCGGCAGGGCGCCCTGCAGGGGGAAGCGGGTACGCCACGCCGTCATGACGCCTCCCCGAGCGCCCGCCGCGGGCCGGCCGTCCGGTGAGGGGCGCGCGCCTCGTCGACCAGGTCCGCCAGCAACTCGTCGGCGTCGCGCTGGCCGACGGACGCGGCGCCGCGGGCCATCGACTCGAGGGCGGCTGCGTCACCCAGCAGCGGCACGATGGTGGACGACACCCAGGACGCGGTGACGTCGGCGTCGTCCACGAGGCGGCAGCCGCCCGCCGCCTCCATCGACGCCGCGTTGAAGCGCTGCTCACCGTTGCCGATCGGGAGGGGCACGAAGACCGCTGGGAGGCCGACGGCGGCGACCTCGCACACGGTGTTGGCGCCCGAGCGGGCCACCACGAGGTCGGCGGCGGCGTAGGCCAGCTCCATCCGGTCGGCGTAGGGCAGCACCACGTACGGCACGCCCTCCACGGGGGCATCCACCGCGAAATCCTTGCCCAGGCCCGTCACGTGCAGCACCTGGATCCCCGCCGCCCCGAGCGCTCCGGCGGACTCCCGGAAGGCCGCGTTCAACCGCGCCGCGCCGAGGGACCCGCCGGTGACCAGCAACGTCGGAAGGTCCGCGCGCAGCCCGAAGGACTCCCGCGCCTCCTGGCGCCTCGCCGCCCGGTCCAGGCGGGCGACCTCGGGGCGCAGCGGCATGCCGAGGCAGCGGGCGTGCGGAAGCCGGGTGCCGGGGAAGGTGGTCGCCACGTAGTCGGTGAGGCGGGCCCCGAGGCGGTTGGCGAGCCCGGGCCGGGCGTTCTGCTCGTGGACGACCAACGGGATCCGGAGCCGCCGCCCCGCGAGATAGGCCGGGGTTGACACATACCCGCCGAAACCCACGACAGCGTCCGCCTCCGCCTCGCGAAGGATCGCTTCGGCGCTGGCCACGGCGCCGCGCAACGCGCCGGGCAGGGCGAGCATCGCGGCGGAGGGTTTGCGGGGGAAGACCACCTTGGGGACGACGCGCAGCGGATACCCGCGGTCGGGAACCAGCCGCTGCTCCAGCCCGGTGGCCGTGCCGACGACCGTGATCCGCACCGACGGGTCGCGCCGTCGCAGACAGTCGGCGAGCGCCAGCAACGGGGAGACGTGGCCGGCCGAGCCCCCGCCCGCGAGGACGACGGAGCGGAGTGGGGCGGCGTGCGGTTGCGGGTCGGTCACCGGGCCGCCTTCCGACGGGTGTTCCACGCGGACATGGTGCGGGCGAGGATGCCTGGCCGCTCGGCGAGCGCCCGGCGGCAGGCCGGCTCGTTGCGGGCGAACGAGATCACCATGCCCAGACCGAGCAGCGTCGTGATCAGGGCCGACCCGCCGGCCGACACCAGCGGGAGCGGGACACCGATGACCGGAAGGAGGCCGATCACCGCGCCGATGTTCACAATCGACTGCACGACCAGCCACCCCATGACGCCGGCCGTGGCGAGTCGGACGAACATGTCGTCGGAGGCCCAGATCACCCGGTAGCAGGCGAACGCCAGCAGCGCGATCAACAGCAGGATCGTGAGCGTCCCGCCGATGCCGAGCTCCTCGCCGATGACCGCGAAGATGAAGTCGTTGTGCCGCTCCGGCAGCCAGCCCCACTTCTCCAGGCTCGCGCCAAGTCCCCGGCCCCCGAGTCCGCCGTCGGCGAGCGCGTACTGGCCGTGCGCGGTCTGCCAGCACACGTCTCGGATCCGGCCCTCGGGGGTCGTGCTGTCGGAGTTGCAGGAAAGCCAGCCCGAGATCCGGGCCCGTCGGTTGCTGCTCATCGCGGTCATGATGACCACGAGGACGGTGCCAGCGGCGGCCGCCGCCCCGAGGATCCTGGCGGACACCCCGGAGGTCCACAGGATGGCGGCGAGGATCCCGAGGAGTACGAACGTCGTCCCCAGGTCGCCGCCGCGCAGGACGAGGGCCACTAGAAGGGCGCCGGCGGGAAACACGTACGGAACGGCGACGTGCCGCCAGTCGCCCAGGAGGCGTCGCTTCTGGGTGAGGATCGTGGCACCGAACAGGACGAGAGCCAGCTTGCCGAACTCGCTGGGCTGCACCGTCATGCCCCCGAGCTTCAGCCAGTTGGTATTGCCGTTGACGTTGTGCCCGAGGCCCGGCACGAGGATCAGCAGTTGCAGGAGCGTCGCGACGCCCAGGGTCGGCAACGCGAGTCGGCGCCACCGATCGACGGACAACCGGCTCGCCACGAACGCGCCGACAATGCCGATGACGGCGAACTTCGCCTGGTTCAGCCACATCCCGAACAGGCTGCCGGTGGCGGCATAGGACGTGACGCTGGTGACCGAGAGGACCATGACCAGGCCGATGAGCAGGAGCGCACCGGTCACCGCGAGCAGCAGGTAGTAGGTGGTCAGCGGGGAGTCCAGGCGCGCGAGCACCGGGTGCGGCTCGGGCGGCCGACCGACCGAGGCGTCCAGCCGTCCCGGTGTCGGCCCGGGGCGGGCGCCACCCGGGCCCTGTCGCGTCATCGTCACGTTCGCTCCCTCACCCGTGCATCTCCTCCGAAAGCCGTATGCCCTCCACCAGCGCCGCAGCGCTCCCCACCCGACCCCGGTCGAGGGCGTCAGGCCGCGTCGCCGCCGAGGTGGCGACGCACCGCGGCCGCGAACGACTCGCCGCGCACGGTGTAGTCGGCGAACATGTCGAGCGAGGCGGCCGCGGGGGCGAGCAGGACCACGTCCCCGGGTCGCGCCAGCCGGGCGGCGTGCGCGACCACGTCCTCCATGACCCCAGTGTCGGTCCTCTCCAGGTCCACGACGGGCACCTGCGGCGCGTGTCGGGCGAGCGCCTGCGCGATCTGCGCGCGGTCCACCCCGAGCAGAATGGCCCCGCGCAGCCGTGTCGCCGCCGCCGCGACGAGTTCGTCGACGTCGGAGCCCTTGAGCTGGCCGCCGGCGATCCATACCACGTGGTCGAAGGACGCCAGGGAGGCGGCGGCCGCGTGCGGGTTGGTCGCCTTGCTGTCGTCGATCCAGGTGACGCCGTCCGCCGTGGCCACCTCCGCGATGCGGTGGGCGTCGGGCCGGAACGCGCGCAGCCCGTCGCGCACCGCTCCCGGCGACACCCCGCACGCCCGGGCGAGCGCTGCGGCGGCCAGCGCGTTCGCCACGTAGTGCGGCGCCGGGTCGCGCGTTCCGACCCGTAGGTCGGTCAGCGTTCCCAGCTCGGCGGCGCTGGTCTGACGCTCCGCAACGAATGCGCGGTCGGCGAGGACGTCGTCCACGAGGCCGACCATGCCCACCCGGGGAACGTCGAGCGTGAAGCCGATCGCCCGACACCCTTCCTGCACGTCCGCGTCACGCACCATCTGCTCGGTCCGCGGGTCCTGCACGTTGTAGACGCAGGCGACCTGCGTGTTCTCGAAGACGCGAGCCTTGTCCGCGACGTAGGCCTCCAACGATCCGTGCCAGGTCAGGTGATCCGGGGCCACGTTGAGGCAGGCGGAGGCCAGCGGCGCCAGGGAGCGCTGCCAGTGCAGCTGGAAGCTGGACAGCTCGACGGCGATGACGTCGTAGCCGGTCGGGTCGAGCACCGCCTCCATGATCGGCGTGCCCACGTTGCCCGCGGCGACCGCCCGTAGGCCGCCCGCGCGCAGGATCGAGGTCACCATACCGACCGTCGTCGTCTTGCCGTTCGTGCCGGTCAGCGTCACCCACGGGGCCGCGCCCCGGGCCGGCCTCATCCGCCACGCCAGCTCGACCTCGCCCCAGACCGGCACTCCGGCGGCCGCCGCGTCGGCGAGCAGCGGGGCGTCGGGCCGCCATCCGGGCGAGGTCACGACGAGCTCGACCGGCCCGGCCGCGCCGCCGGCCCCCAGGACCGAGGTGGGGAGCCGCTGCACGTGCTCAGGGCCGAGGAGCACCTGCGCGTCCAGCATCCGCAGGATCTGGGCGCGGTCGCTCAGCACCTTGCCCTCGGTCGCGGCGTCGACCACCGTGACGTGCGCTCCCCGCTCGATCAGGGCGTCCGCCGCCGCGAACCCGCTGATGCCGAGGCCCGCCACCACGACCCGAAGTCCCGACCAGTCCGCCTCGCGGGAGGTCAGGCCGGGGCGCGGCTCGTACGGGTCCGTCGCGGCACCCCCATCGGGCGCATCGGTCACAGGGTGCCCCCCGCGATCCATTCGGCGTAGAACAGGCCGAGGGCGAGCGCCGTACACACTCCCGCGATGATCCAGAACCGGATCACGATCGTGACCTCGTTCCAGCCCTTCAGCTCGAAGTGGTGCTGCAGGGGTGCCATACGGAAGACCCGTTTGCCCCCGCTCAGCTTGAAGTAGCCGACCTGGATGATGACGGACAGCGTGATGATGACGAAGAGCCCGCCGAGGGGCACCATCAGGAGCTCGGTGCGGGTCATCACGGCGAGGCCCGCGAACGCCCCGCCCAGGGCGAGGGAGCCGGTGTCGCCCATGAAGATCTTGGCCGGGGAGGCGTTCCACCACAGGAACCCGAACGTGGCCCCCGCCAGCGCCGACGCGCAGACGGCGAGGTCGTAGGGGAACGGGGTGGGGTAGCACTGGCTCACCATCTCGACGGACCGGATCGAGGAGAAGCAGTTCTGGTTGTCCTGCCAGATCCCGATGAGCACGTAGGCGCCGAAGACCATCGTCGCGGCGCCCGTCGCGAGCCCGTCCAGGCCGTCGGTCAGGTTCACGCCGTTGCTCGCGCCCGCCACGATGAGGTTCACCCAGAGGACGACCAGGATCAGGCCCAGCACCGGGCCGAGGGCGAAGAGATCCAGCCACGAGATGTCCCGGACGAAGGAGATCGCGGTCGAGGCGAGGCGTACCCCGTGCTCGTCGGTGATGGACACCGAGGCGATCGCGAACGCGGAGCCGACGAGCAGCTGCCCGAACAGCTTCTGGGCCGAGCGCAGGCCGAGGCTCCGCTGCTTACGGATCTTGATGTAGTCGTCGAGCCACCCGACGAAACCCAGCCCGGTCATGAGGCCGAGGACGAGCAGCGCGCTCGGGCTGACGGCGGTCATCGTGATGAGGTGCGCGCCGAAGTAGCCGATCAGCGCCGCGAGGATCATCACCGCGCCGCCCATCGTGGGCGTGCCGCGCTTGGTCTTGTGGGAGTCGGGGCCGTCGTCGCGGATGAACTGCCCGTACCCGCGCTTGACGAGGAACTTGATGTAGAGCGGGGTGCCGAGCAGCGAGACCACGAGGGCGAGCGCCGACGCGGCGACGACGGACTTCACGACGTGCCTCCCTGCGAGCGGGCGGCCGGGTCGACCAGCCGGTCGCCGAGGTGCCGCAGTCCGCTGCCGTGACTGGACTTGAGCAGAACGATGTCGCCGGGAGCGAGTTCGGCGGCCAGCAGATCGTACGCCGCGTCGAGGTCGCCGACCGTACGACCCCGCGCCCCGAAACCGCGCGCCGCCTCTCCCGCCATCTCACCCACCGCGACGAGCTCGTCGACGCCCAGGCCCGCGGCCTGCTGCCCGGCCTCCCGGTGGGCGGCTTCGGCGCCACCGCCGAGCTCGAGCATCTCGCCGACGACGGCCCAGGTGCGTCGCCCCCGCCCCATCGCGGCCAGCGTCCGCAGCGCGGCGGCAAGAGAGTCCGGGTTGGCGTTGTAGGCGTCGTTGAGCACGGTCACGCCGTCGGGACGGTCGTGCCGCTCCAGCCGCCACCGGCTGGCCCGCTCCGCGCGCGACAACGCCGCCGCGACGTCCGCGACGCCCATCCCCATCTCCCGGGCCACCGCGGCCGCCGCCAGCGCGTTGTCCACCATGTGCTCGCCGAGCAGGCGCAGCGCGACCGGGGCGGAGCCCTCCGGCGTGTGCAGCGTGAACGAGGCCCGCCCCTGCGCGTCGACGCGCACGTCTCCCGCGCGGATCTCGGGGGCCTTCCCCGGGCCCGCGGTCTCACGACCCGCGGTCTCACGGCCCGCGGTCTCACGGCCCGGGGTGTCGCGGCCCGGGGCGTCGCGGCCCGTGCGTACGACGCGCGCGCGAGTCCGACCGGCCATCGCCGCCACGAGCGGGTCGTCGGCGTTCAGGACGGCGAGCCCGTCGGCCGGCAGCGACTCGACCAGCTCGCCCTTCGCGTCCGCGATGCGCTCCCGCGAGCCGAACTCCCCGACGTGGGCGGTGCCCACGTTGAGCTCCACCCCGACGCTCGGGTGGGTCATCTCGGTCAGGTATCGGATCTGGCCGGGGCCCCGCGTTCCCATCTCCAGCACGAGGTAGCGCGTGTCCGGCATGGTCCGGCACACGGTGATCGGCACGCCCACCTCGGAGTTCAACGACCCCTGCGTCGCCACCGTCGGCCCGTGCTCGCTCAGCACGGCCTCGAGCAGATCCTTGGTCGAGGTCTTGCCGGACGACCCGGTGAGGCCGATGACCTGCAGGCCCGGAACGCTGCGCACGACGTGTTCGGCGAGTGCGGCGAAGGCCTCCTGCACGTCGTCGACGAGCACGTATGGGACCTCGGTGACCTCCCGCGTGACGAGGGCCGCCACGGCGCCCTGCGCGGCCGCGCCGCCGGCGTAGAGGTGCCCGTCCGCGTGCTCCCCGATCCGGGCCACATACAGCGAACCCGCCTGCGCCTGCCGGCTGTCGGTCACCACCGGACCGTCGACGACCACCTTGCCCGGCTCGGTGCGTCTGGACCCTGGACCCTGCGACGGGCCCACCCGTCCCGCGGTGATCCGGGCGATCTCTTCGAGGGTGAGGGGTATCACTCGCCGGCCTCCCTGCCGATGGCGCTCCATGCGTCGCACACGAGGTCCCGGTCCACGAGAGGCTCCCGCCGACCGGCGACCTCCTGGTAGGTCTCATGGCCGCGCCCCAGCACCGCGACGGCATCGCCGGGGCGGGCGAGACCCAGCGCGCGCGTGACGGCCTGTGCGCGGCCGTCCACCTCGATGACCTCGCCGCCGGCGTCCCGAGCCCCCTGGACGATCTGGGCGCGGATGCTGCTCGGGTCCTCGTCTCGCGGGTTGTCGTCGGTGACCACGACGAGGTCTGCACCGGAGGCGGCAGCCGCGCCCATCAGGGGGCGCTTGGCGCTGTCCCGGCCGCCCCCCGCCCCCAGCACCGCGATGAGGCGCCCGGCCGTCATCTCCCGGAGCGCCGCCAGCGTGGCGCGCACGGCCTCGGGGGTGTGGGCGAAGTCCACGTACACGGTCGGGGCGGGCGCGCCGGCGCGCTCCGGCAGGTCGATGCGCTCCATGCGCCCAGGCACGGCGGCGCCCGCTGACATCGCCCGCTCCACGTCCCCCGGCTCGACGCCGATCGCCAGGAGGGCCAGCGCGGCGAGGGCGGTGTTGATCCGGTTGTAGTCCCCGGGCAGCGCGCTGACCAGGCGTAGCGCAGTATCCGGTCCGAGCAGGTCGAAGGCGGCGGGCGCAGGCGACTCGGAGGAAGGTGGCTGGGGCGACGAGGAGACGAGCCGCCAGGAGGCCTGGGCCGCGCCCGCGGAGTCGGGGCGGGTGGCGAGAGACCAGCAGGGCACGTCGGCCTCCGCCGCCAGCCGCACCCCCCAAGGATCGTCCACGCAGACCACGCCCCGCCGCGCACGGTCGGGACGGAAGAGGGAGGCCTTGGCCGCGAAGTAGTCCTCCATGTCGCGATGGAAATCCAGGTGGTCCTGGCTCAGGTTCGTGAAGACCGCGACGTCGAAGACGGCCCCGTCGACGCGATGCAGCGCCAGCGCGTGGCTGCTCACCTCCATCACGGCCTCCGTGACCTGGGCCTCGCGCATCACCGCGAAGATCGCGTGCAGGTCCGGCGATTCGGGCGTCGTGCGCTCGGAGGGGATGCTGCGGTCGGCCACTTTGGTCTCGATCGTGCCGATGAGCCCCGTGGTCCGGCCGAGCGCGCGCAGGGCGGCGTCGAGGATGTAGGCGGTCGTCGTCTTGCCGTTGGTCCCGGTGATGCCGATCAGCGTCAGGTCGTCCGCGGGGCGCCGGTAGACCCGCGCCGACAGCCGCCCCAGGATGGCCCGCGGATCCGGCACGACGATGCGGGGCAGCTCCACGCCGGCCTCGTCCAGGATGCGGCGACCGGCAGGATCGGTGAGGACGGCGACCGCCCCGGCGGCCGCGGCCTGGGCGGCGAACGCCGCCCCGTGGGCGTGGGCGCCCGGCAACGCCGCATACAGATCCCCCGGGAGCACGCGACGGCTGTCAAGGCTCACGCCGTCCAGGCGGACGTCCTGCTCGATCTGGCCGGAGGCAAACCGCAGCTCCGTGCCCGCCTGCTGCGCGAGGAGCGCGGCCGACGCCTCGGCGGAGGCGGCCGGGCGGAGGGGACTGCTCACCGCGGCAACCTATCGCGTCTTGTTCTTGGAGGACTGCGGCCCCCAGTAGTTCGGGAAGGCGTCCAGCGGGTCGCCCGAGGGGGGGATGGCGAAGCGTTGGAGCGCGTACGTCATCACCGACTTGAAGACCGGCGCGGCGTAGTCGCCACCGTGTCCCTCGCCCTTCGGGTTATCGATGATCACCGCGCAGATGAGCTCGGGATGGTCCGCGGGGACGACGCCGATGAAGGACACGGTGGTGCCGTGGTAGCCCTTCTTGGCGTCGTCGTACCGGTCGGACGTGCCCGTCTTGCCCGCCACCCGGTAGCCGGGGATGTCCGCGAGGATCGCGGTGCCACCCTCGGCGGTCACGTTTTCCATCATCTTCAGCAGGGTGCGCGCGGACTCCTCGGAGATGACCCGGGAGCCTTCCGGCAGCGTCGCCTCCGAGTAGGTGCCGTCAGGGGCGGTCGTGCCCGCCACCACCGTCGCGGGGATGCGCACGCCGCCGTTGGCCACGGCCTGGAAGACGCCCGCGTCCTGGATCGCCGTCACCGCGAAGCCCTGGCCGAACATCATCGTGTACCGCTGCGAGGCGTTGAGCTGGTCGCTCCGCGGCATGTTGCCGGCGGACTCCCCCGGGAACGAGGTCGCGGACGTCTTGCCCATCCCGAACGCGCGGTAGTACTCCTCCAGCTTCTCCGCCGCCAGC
>CAKUSI010000083.1 GCA_934678955.1 uncultured Austwickia sp.
GTACACCAGCTCTGTGACCGTCCTGCCGCTGTGGCCGACCAACCGCGAGATGTCATCGAGGCTCATCCCCGAATCCGACAGCAGCGAGACGAACGAGTGCCGCAACTCCCGAGGCGTCCAGGCAGCCGAGTCGAGACCCGGCACCTGATCCAGAGCGGCGCGGAAGGAACGCCGAGCGCTGTCCTTGTCCATCAGCCGGCCCGTGATCGTCGGGAACACGTAGTCGTTCTCCTGCCACCGATCGCCGGCCGTGCTCCGCTCCCCCGCCAACACGTCGCGCTGGTCGTGGAATGCGCTCACGCACCGGACGGGCAAGGCGAGAGTACGGCGTGACCTTCGTGTCTTGGTGTCACCCGTGCGACGCACCGAACGTGGTCCCACGTTCGCCCTTCGCTATAGTCTTCGGTGAAGACCCCGGAACGATCCCTGGCTCAGGCCACATCGCCGGGGTTTCGTCATGAGGGTGCCGATGGAGCTCTGGGAGTTCGTCTCCAAGAGCACGTGAGCCTTTCCATGACCTCTAACATCTCACTTCACCCTGACAGCAAGTGGGCTGAGGCTGGCCCGCGTGCGACCGCCTGGTCGGCCACCACCGTGGCCTACTCCCGGTTGGCCACTTCCGCGACGGCCCCGACCAGCTCCTCGAGGCGCATGACCTGGCCGGTCGAGCGAGCGACCTGGCGCATGGCCTGGACGTGCAGGTCCTCGGAGTAGTCGGCCACGGCGTCGCACACCACGAACACCTCCACGTCGTGGGCCAACGCATCGAACGTGGTGGCCAGGATCCCCTGCCCCGCGAACACGCCCACGATCACCAACTGATCGCGTCCCCGCCGCCGCAGTTCCACCGCCAGGTCCGTCGCGAAGAACGCGCTCAGGCTGCGCTTGCGCACCCACGGCACCTCCTCGGCGTGCAGTTCGGCCAGGCAGGAGGTCCGCGCGTCGCCACGCCCAGGACCGAGACCCCACAGACGCCCCCCGAGACCGCGCTGCTCCGGGTGGTCGGCGGGCCGAGGCGCCGACGCGATCACCGGTACGCCCCGCGACCCCGCCCAGGCGATGACGCCGCGGCTCCCCTCGATCACGGACGCTCGGGCCAGCGGGCCGAGCAGCTGCACGTAATACGGCAGCAGGTCATGGACGAGCACCGCGCACCGGGCGGGTTCGAGGGACCACCCCAGCTCGCCGTCCTCGGTCGTGATCCGTGACGGGTCGTAATCGACAACCTGCACCCGGAACGTCGGCGTCGTCGGCTCACTCATCTTCGTGTCCCCCAGTGCAACTCGACCAGTGCAACTCGACCAGTGCAACTCGACGTCGAGCAAGGAATCCGTGGTGCGGAGAACCGCAGGGTCCCATGGGAACTGCGCCCGGCACCAGCCCTGAACGGTGATCACCGGCGACGGCGCAGCGCGCCATACCGGCGGGGGCGCAGGACTGGGGGGCCGGGGCAGCCTGCCGATAGTGAAGGCGACCAAATCTGCTGGACCATACCCGAGGTGAAAGATGACCCGTTCCGAGTGGAGCCTGCCCGTGGACGGCGGCCTGATCGGCGGCGTCCGGTCCGAGGGCGACGGCCCGGACCTGCTGTTCGTGCCCAACGTCGGCGCCTCGGCGATGACCTGGTCCACCGTGCTGGGCCACCTCGAGGGGCTCAACACCGTGGCCCTCGACCTGCGCGGGCACGCGCGCAGCGTCACGGCCCCGCTCCTCACCTCGGAGGAGACCTGGCGCGACATCGTCGCGACCATCGAGGGTCTGGACCTGCGCCGGCCGGTCGTCGTCGGGCACACGACCGGCGGTTTCCTGGCCCTCGCCGCGGCGGCGGATCGCCCCGACCTGATCTCCGCCGTCGTCACGATCGAGGCGGCGCTGTTGGACGCGCCCCGCTCCGTGGTCCACGCCTACCTCCAGCAGGTCTACTTGCCCGAGGTCATCCAGACCATCGCGCAGCGGTTCGACCTGGGACGGATCTACCGCACTCAGGACGAGGTCGACGCGGCAGTTGCGACGCACCAGAACTCCGCCGCGCGGGACTGGATCCTCAACGAGGTCCCCGACGACATCGGCGAGGAGATCCGCTATTCGATCGTCGACCGCGGCGACGGCACCTGGCTGCGCACACCGGAGCTGACGGCCATGATGGCGGCGCACACCCTGCAGATCGACGCCACGTACTATCCCAGCGCCGACCTCTACCGCCAGGTCCCGCTGCCGATCCACGTCGTCCAGGTCGAGGACGGACTCAGCGTGATCCCCCCGCACCAGGAGGCGCAGCTGCAGGCCGAGCTGTCCCACCTGACCTTCCACCACCTGGGTGGCGGCCACCTCGCGCACCGCTCGCATGCGGACGAGCTGGCCATCATCATCGCGCGGGCGTCGGCGGCAGCCCACCGGATCGTCCGCAGCTGAGGTCTGCAGCCCACAGTCATCGCCGACCTGACGATGCGTGGTCTCGCCCAACTGGATGCCCCCGTCCAGCTCACGCGCGATGCCCGCTCCGGCCTCCCAGTCCTCTCCATGGGACGACGCGTCACAGCCGCCGACGTCGCCGACTTGTTGGACGACGAGTGAGTGCGTTCCTCCTGGACGCCAACGTGCTGATCGCGCTGACCGTCGCGGAGCACGAACACCACGATCGCGCCAGCGCATGGTTGGCGGGCGTCGACGAGTTTGCGCTCTGCCCGATGGTCGAGGGAGCGTTCAGCCGCTTCCTCCTCCGGATGGGCGAGCCACCGCAGACCGCCATCACGCTCCTCGCGGCGGTGAAAGCGCACCCCAAGGCCCGCTTCTGGCCCGACGACGTCTCGTACGCGGGCATCGACTATGACGGCGTGCGGGGCCATCGTCAGGTCACGGACGTCTACCTCGCCGATCTCGCCGCCCGGCACAGCGGCGCGCTGGCCACCCTGGACGAAGGGCTGCCCGCGCTCCGACCCACTCGGACGCGGCTCGTGCCCGCGCCGGCACCACAAGGACCGGGGACCTGAGAGCCAGGTTGGGGACGTGATCGGCGTTGGGACCTGACCCACGTCGTCGCGCTCTGGGGTGGCGGAGTCCGGTCGCCGGATCGTACGGTCGAAGAGAGGTACGTCACACCGGCGAACGGGGGGTCGGACATGAGCGAATTCGAGGGCAAGGTCGCGCTGGTCACGGGCGGCGGCTCGGGCATCGGCGAGGCCTGCGCGAAGGATCTGGCGGCACAGGGCGCCACCGTGGTGGTGACGGACATCGACCTGGCCGGAGCCGAGCGCGTGCTCGCCGACATCCAACAGGCCGGCGGACGTGGCTCCGCCCTGCGGCAGGACGCCGTCGTGGCGGAGCAACACGAGGCGGTCGTGCAGCAGATCGTGGAGGAGTACGGCGCGCTGCACCTGGCCGTCAACAACGCCGGGGTCGGGGCGGGGCCGGAGGCCGCCGGTGAGCTCGACCTGGGCGACTGGCAACGCGTGATCGACATCAACCTCAACGGCGTGCTCTATGGGATGCGCTACCAGCTGCCCGCCCTCGAGGCGGCCGGCGGCGGCGCCATCGTCAACATGACGTCGATCCACGGGCTCGTGGCCACGGGCCTGGGCGCTTCCGCCTACACGGCCGCCAAGCACGGCGTCGTCGGCCTCACCCGTCAGGCGGGCGTCGATTACGGGCCGCGCGGCGTCCGCGTGAATGCCGTCGGGCCCGCGTATATCGACACCCCGCTCCTTCGCGACCTCTCCGACGACGTCCGCGCGGCGATCATCGCGAAGCACCCCATCGGCCGGTTGGGCCGCGCCGACGAGGTCGCGTCCCTGGTCAGCTTCCTGCTCTCGAAGCGGGCCTCGTTCATCACCGGCGCGTACTTCCTGGTGGACGGCGGGTACACCGCGCTCTGACGCCGCAGCCTCCGGCCGGGCGAAGTCGTGCGTCGGGGAAACGGCCGTACGCCGTCGCCCGGGCCGGGAACGCTCGGCGAGGCCTACGCAGCCGACTCCAGGTGCAACAGCAGCGACTTGGCCTCCAGCCCGCCCAGGTAGCCCCCGAGCGAGCCGTCGCTGCGCACCACCCGGTGACAGGGCAGCACGATCGGCAGGGGGTTGGTCGCGCAGGCGGTGCCGACGGCGCGGACGGCGCCCGGGCGGCCGACGCGTGCGGCCACATCGCGGTAGCTGGCGGTCTGCCCGTAACCGATCTCCGGCAGGTGAGTCTGCACCAGCTGGCGGAACCCCCGCGACAGCGACAGGTCGACCGCCAGGTCGAACTCTCGGCGACGCCCGGCGAAGTACTCGTCGAGTTCACGCGCCGCCTGGTCCAGGCGCTGCGGCGCGCGCAGGACGCGCGGGCTGAGCTTCTCGCTGAGAGTCGCCAGCACCGAATCGATGCCCTCGGAGCCGAAGGCGACCCGGACCAGCCCCCGCGGGGTGGCGGCGAGCAGCAGAGCGCCGATGGGCGAGTCGACTGTCGTGTACGCGACGTCCAGCAGGTCGGCGCCCTCGGCGTCCCGCGCCAGGCGGCGGCGCAGCCGGCCCAGGGTATCGGCGTCGACAGGCGTTGACAGCAGGGCGGACACCGGCTCCGGGGAGGCGTCGTTCAGAGGTATGTCGCTGACGTCGAGAAGTACGTCATTCAGCTCCTGTGGGGTGCCGTTCACATGGGTGTTCATCAGGATGCTCCTTGCGTCATCGCGTCCGTATGGCGTCGCCGGAGGTTGCGGATCCCGTCGGCGCAGGCCCGTCGCGCGGCGTCGGTGCTGCCGCCCATGATCTCGGCGACCTCGGCGAAAGGCAGGCCGGCCAGGTAGCGGTAGGCCACCGCGTGCCGCTGCCGATCCGGAAGGGCGCCCACCGCGGCCCACAGGTCGGGGTCACCGGCGCCGGGGACGCCCGCCGCCGCTGGCCCCTCCGGCAGCACCTCCACCGGCAGCGGGTGGCGCCTCGCCGCCCGCACCACGTCGATCGCCTTGCGGTGGGCGATGGTCACGAGCCACGCTTCCACGTTGGCCGTCTCGGGCAGATCGGGGTAGGCGCGCATCGCCGCCAGGAACGTCTCCGACCACGCGTCCTCGGCGTCCTGCGGGCCCACGACGGCCCGGCAGACGCGCAGCACCCTGGCGCCGTGCTCCTGGACGACCTGCTCGAACGGTCGCTTCATCTCCACTCCTGGAAGACGCGCCCGCGGCGGCAAACGTGAGATCGCCCACCACAACGGCCGGTTCTAACCCTCGTCCCGCTCGACCGCATCGCGGTCCGATCCGACCGCATCGCGGTCCGATCCGACCGCATCGCGCTCCGGCCCGCCCGCGTCGCGGTCCGATCCGCCCACGTCGCGCTCCGGTCCGCCCCCTTCCCGGCCCCGGTGGGACGCCTTGCGTTCCAACTCGGCGAGGTGCGTCTCGTCGATCACCGCGTGGCGCAGATGGTCCCGCGCGCTGTCGCGGTGCTTCTTCGCCTCGGCGCGCAGTCTCTCGGCCTGCCCAGGGTTTCGTTCCGCGCGTTTCTCGATGGAGTCGGCGACGCTGTCGTGGGCCCGGGCGGCGGCCCGCTCGGCCTGCGCCGCATGCCGGTATCCCTCCTTGGCCAGGAATTCGGCCCGCTCGACCGCCCCCTGGGATCGGGCGAGCGCGGTGGCGTGGTCGGTGCGGTGGCCGGCGGCCAGCTCCGCGGCGCGCTCGCCGGCCTCCCGGGCGCGTTCACGGGCCTCCGCCGCCCTCCGCCTCGCGCGCTCGGCAACATCCCTGTCCATTTGTCCATGGTGATCCGCGGGAAGTCCCGTTTCCAGTGTCCGGCGGCGTTCTGTCGCGAGCTTCACCCTGCCCGTCCCACAGGGCGCGCCTCCACCCGACCTGCGCGATACTGAGGAGGCTCATCCCACACCGTGATCGCCGTGTTCAACTCGTGCAGCACCGGTCGGCCACTTCCTGGAGGCTGACGTGCGCGCCACCCATGGTCGCAACGGGCTGCGCTCGCGCGCCCCGGCCACCGGATCAAGACATCCGTGCACCGCGACCAGCCGTACGCGGACGTGGGCGCAGCGGGGGGTCCTCACCCATGGCTCGTGACGTCGTCGTGGTCGGCGCCTCGGCCGGCGGCGTCGAATGCCTCCGCGAACTGGTCGCGGGCCTCGACCCGGACCTGCCGGCGGCCGTCCTCATCGTGGTCCACTTCCCCGCCACGAGTCCCAGCATGCTGCCGACGATCCTGAACCGGGCCGGGACGCTCCCGGCGGTCGCCGCGAGCGAGCAGGACAGGCTCACGCGGGGACGCATCGTGGTGGCGCGTCCTGACTACCACCTCATCGTGATCGACGAGCACACGACGTTGTCCCGAGGCCCTCGCGAGAATGGCTCCCGTCCGGCCATCGACGTGCTGTTCCGCAGCGCCGCCCGCGCCTGCGGCCCGCGGGTGATCGGCGTGATCCTGTCCGGCGCTCTCGACGACGGCACGGCGGGGATGCTCAGCATCCGGCAGTGCGGAGGTCTCGTGCTGGCCCAGAGCCCCGAGGAAGCGACCTATTCGAGCATGCCGGCCAGCGTGATCCAGCAGGTCGGCGCCGACAGAGTGGGCACCGTCGCGGAGCTCGCCGCCGCGATCAACGAGCTGACTCGCTCCACAGAGGTTCACCGTGTCCCCCCGGAGCCCTCAGGGATCCTGACGAGCGAGGTCGAGATGGCCGACATGAATCCCAGCGCCTTCGGCGGCCGCGATCGCCCGGGCAGGCCGTCGGGCTATTCCTGTCCGGATTGCAACGGAACCCTCTTCGAGATCGACGAAGCCGACTTCCTCCGGTTCCGGTGCCGGGTGGGTCACGCCTGGTCGTCGCGGGCCTTGCTGGCCGCGCAGTCCCACGCCCTGGAAGGCGCGTTATGGATGGCCTTCCGGAGCCTGGAGGAGAAGGCCGCACTGAGCCGCCAGCTTGCGGACCGCGCGGGCGAACGGGGCAATACTCTGTCACAGCACCGATACCTGGAGAAGGCCGAGGAAGCGAGCCGGTCCGCGACGCTGCTTCAGCAGCTGCTCGAACAGCCGCTGAGTGCCTTGCCCGTCGAGGACCCGACGGAGCACCATACCGAGCGGGCCTAGGCCGCGGCGATCCGGCTCGAACCACGACGTTGAGGCTGCCCAGAGGCAACCGCCCACCCACACGGAGGACCACATGTCAGCGAGCGAGGACGACGTCCCAGCTCCCCCGGATGACGGGGTGACCCGTGCGACGGAGGACGAGGTCGAGGTGCACGCAGGCGACGACGAGGTCGAGGTGACGCACGCAGGCGACGACGCGGACTTCGAGAGGCTCCTCACCTTCCTCAAGGAGAGCCGGGCGTTCGATTTCACGGGATACAAGCGCCCCAGTCTGATCCGGCGGATTCGCCACCGGATGCGCGAGGTCTCGGTGTCCAGCGTGGACGAGTATGTCGACCTCCTGCAGCTGCAGCCCGACGAGTTCACGTCGTTGTTCAACACGATCCTGATCAACGTCACGGGATTCTTCCGCGACGCGGACGCCTGGGACTACCTGCGCGAGCGCATCCTGCCGAGGCTGCTGGAGGACCACGACGGCACGGCGGTGCGGGTCTGGAGCGCCGGGTGCTCCGCCGGCCAGGAGCCATACAGCATCGCCATGCTCCTCCACGAAGTCATGGGCGAGGAGTTCCGCGACCGGGTCAAGATCTACGCCACCGACCTCGACGAGGACGCGCTCGAATACGCGCGCCAGGCCTCATACACGGAGAAGGAGCTGCGCGGTCTACCGGACGACTATCGGCAGCGCTACTTCGAGCAGACCGGCTCCCGCTGGCAGCTGACCACCGACCTGCGTCGCAGCGTGATCTTCGGGCGCAACGACCTGACCCAGGATGCGCCCATCTCCCGCATCGACGTGCTCCTGTGCCGCAACACGTTGATGTACCTCAACGCGGAGACCCAGTCGCGGGTCGTGTCGCGCCTGGGATTCGCCCTGCGTCCGCGGGGCGTGCTCTTCCTGGGCAAGGCAGAGATGCTGCTGAACCACACCGCGACGTTCGAACCCATCGACCTGAAGCGACGCTTCTTCGCCAAGGCCTCGTCCGCCCCGAGCGACGCGACGTTCACGGCGCCGTGGCGCCTCTACGGCCGTGACGCGGTCACGCCGCGCGACAGTCGCCTGCGGCATGAGCTGATCATGACGAGCCCGGTCGCCCAGCTCGTGGTCGGCCCGGACCGGCAGCTCGCGATGGTCAACTACCGGGCCGGGGCGATGCTGGGGCTTTCGGAGCGGGACCTCGGGCGGCCGTTCTCCGACCTCGACATCTCCTACACGATCGCCGAGCTGGGCCCGCGGATGGCGGCGGCCCTGGAGGGCACCGACACGGTGGCGCTCCGCGAGGTGCGCTGGCAGCAGCGTGGCGGCGCGCCCGCCTACGTCGATGTGCAGATGGTCCCGCTGCTCGACGGGCGCAACAACGTCCTCGGGCTGTCCCTGACGATCTCGGACGTGACCCGACTGCACGAGCTGCACGCGGAGGTCGAGGCGGCGAACAGTCAGCTCGAGACGGCGTACGAGGAACTCCAGTCGACCAACGAGGAGCTGGAGACCACCAACGAGGAACTCCAGTCCACGGTCGAGGAGCTGGAGACCACCAACGAGGAACTCCAGTCCACGAACGAGGAGCTGGAGACGATGAACGAGGAGCTGCAGTCGACCAACGACGAGCTCCAACTCACCAACGAGCAACTGCGGGACCGGTCGTTCGCCGTCACCCAGCTGAACGAGTTCATGCAGTCGATCTTCAACAGCCTCGACGCCGCCGTCATCGTGGTGAGCCGCGACCTCATCGTGCAGGTGTGGAGCCGGCAGGCGGAGGAACTGTGGGGCCTGCGCGAGCAGGAGACCATCGGGCAGGAGCTCTTCTCGCTGGACAGCGGCCTGCCGGCCGAGGCCGTGCGGTCCTGGCTGGACGCGGTGGTCAGCGGCGCCGAAGAAGGCGTGTACGGTCAGCATCTCGCGGCGGTCAACCGCCGCGGTCGTACGGTGGACCTGCGCGTGACGATCACCGCGATGACTACCGACTCACGGGCTCCGAGCGGGGCGCTCCTGCTGTTCCAGGAGATGTCCGCCGACGACCTCAAGAACCTCCGCAACCCGTGAGTGCACCAGCGGGTCAGGCGAGGTCGGCCTCGCCGCGCAGAACCTGTCGGGCGGCCTCCACGAGGCTGATGTCGGACCGGAAGGCGTAGGCCCGCAGCCGCGCCTCCGCCTCCTCGGGCGGGATGTTCCACCGCACGGCCATCCCGCCGCTCGCGGCATGGACGAGCAGCCCGTCGGCGGCGGGCCCGGCCTCTCCGGTCTCGTCGAGGTCGGCGAGCAGGACGGCCGCGGCGATATCGGCCAACGCGATGGCCTCGGCCAGATGCGCGGCGGCCTGCACGCCTGCGGATCTCGTGAAATACAGCGTCAGGGCCCCCACGCAGGGCCCGCCCACGCGCAGTGGCAGCGCGCAGACCCCTCGCAGGTCCAGGTCGGAGCCGGCCGAGGCGAACCCCTGCCAGGCGTGGCGCTCGGTCGCGAGGTCGTCGACCACGACGACCCGCCCCCGCGCGATCGCGGTCACCGACGGGCCCTCGCCCACGAGGAACTCCAGATCCTGCGCCCGCGAGGACCAGTCGTCGCTGGCCGTCGCGAACTCGACGCCGGAGCGGGTGGCGACGGTGATGGCGGCCCCCCGAGCCCACGGCCACGCCGCGGCAGCCACGAGGCATACCGCGTGCATCCACCCGCGCCATTCCGGCGTCCCGCACCGTGCGAGGACGCACCGGCACCACGCCTGCCGCCGTGCCGCCGTCTCCTGGTCGACCCCGCCCGCCCAGGACAGGGCCGCCGTCAATCCCTGCCGCAAGCGGAGGATCTCCTCCGACGTGCCGGCCGAAGCCGGGACCTGGCCGTTCTCGGTGACCGCGCCCAAGGCCGCCGGCGCGGGCAACCCACAAGCTCCCGCGACATCGACCGGCTCGAGGAGCCCTGCCGGGGTCGCCGGGTCGGCGAGCGCCAGATAGCGGTCGGCGGCGGCGTGCGCGCGTCCGGCCGCTTCCAGGGCGCGCGCGGCGGCGGCGGCCCGTCCCGCT
Organism: uncultured Austwickia sp.; assembly: GCA_934678955.1. The sequence goes on from CAKUSI010000083.1 coordinate 10,074, forward strand.
CGCGCGAGCATCCACGCGTTCTCCTCGTGCCGCATCGCGGACGATCGGTGCGCCTCCACCAGGCGATCCCGCGCGACCGAGAGAGCCTGCGCCTGCGCCTGCGCCAGCTCACGGGCACGTCGAGCATCCTGCGGCGTCGTCGGTTCGCCGCTCACCAGCCGGTCCAGCCGGGCTCTCAGTTCGGCGATGCGGTCCGCGGTCGATCTGGCCCGACTCGCGGCGGCAAGCGTCGAGGGCTGCGTCGAGGTCACGATCCCATCTCCTGCCTCCAGGTGCCGGCTGCGGTTGCCCAGCGCCCGTCCTCTCCCTGACCTACCCGAATCCTCTGTCGTCATGAGGCGGGTCGGCCACGGGATCCGCTCGGATCCTAAAACCCCGGTGGGCGCGGCGCGGCAATCCACGCGGTGACCTGGCGCGCCCGATCATCAGCCGGCGTCGGCCAACAGCGTCCGCAGGACGTACTGCAGGATGCCGCCGTGACGGTAGTACGCCGCCTCGCTCGGCGTATCGATCCGCGCCAACGGCTCGAACTGCACGCCCCCCGCCCGGACCTGCACGGTGCGCGCCGCGCCGGAATCGAGCGCCTCGACCCCGGTGATGTCGTAGGTCTCCTCGCCGGTCAGTCCCAGCGAGTCGGCGGACTCCCCCGCGGGGAACTGCAGCGGCAGCACGCCCATCCCGATGAGGTTGGAGCGGTGGATGCGCTCGTAGGACTGGGCGATCACCGCGCGCACGCCGAGGAGGGTCGTGCCCTTGGCGGCCCAATCGCGCGAGGACCCGGACCCGTACTCCGTGCCCGCGAGGACGATGAGCGGGGTGCCCGCCGCGGCGTAGTTCACCGCGGCGTCGTACACGCTCGTCACCGCGCCGTCGGGCTGCGTGAAGTCGCGGGTGACCCCGCCCTCGGTGCCCGGGGCGAGCCGGTTGCGCAGCCGAATGTTGGCGAACGTCCCGCGGATCATCACCTCGTGGTTGCCCCGGCGGGACCCGTATGAGTTGAAGTCGCGACGCTCGACGCCGTGCTCGGTGAGGTAGCGGCCGGCCGGCGAATCCGCCTTGATCGCGCCCGCGGGGCTGATGTGGTCGGTCGTCACCGAGTCACCGAGCCGGAGCAGCACGCGGGCGCCCGTGATGTCCCGCACCGGCTGCGGCTCGGCGGTCATGCCCTCGAAGTACGGGGGCTTGCGGACGTACGTCGACTCGCCCTGCCAATCGAACGTGTCGCCGGCCGGCGTCGGCAGCGACCGCCACCGGTCGTCCCCGGCGAACACGTCGGCGTAGCCCTGCGCGAACATCCGCGCCTCCACGACCCGCTGGGTGACGTCGGCGACCTCCTCGACGGTGGGCCACAGGTCCCGCAGGTAGACCGACTCGCCCTGACCGTCGACCCCGAGCGGTTCTTCGAGCAGGTCCGTGTGCAGGGTGCCGGCGAGCGCGTACGCGACGACCAGCGGCGGCGAGGCGAGGAAGTTCATCCGGACCTCAGGATGTATGCGGCCCTCGAAGTTGCGGTTGCCGGACAGCACCGAGCAGACGGTGAGGTCGTGCGCGGTCACCGCGTCGCTCACCTCCGGGATGAGCGGCCCCGAGTTGCCGATGCAGGTCGTGCAGCCGTACCCGACGAGGTGGAAGCCGAGCGCGTCCAGGTAGGGCGTGAGCCCGGCGCGCTCGTAGTAGTCGGTGACGACCCGCGACCCGGGCGCCAGCGAGGTCTTGACCCAGGGCTTGCGCGTGAGCCCCCGCTCGACGGCCTTCTTCGCCAGGAGCGCGGCGCCCAGCATCACCGACGGGTTCGAGGTGTTCGTGCACGACGTGATCGCCGCGATGACCACGTGGCCGTGGTCCATCCTCGCGGCGGTTCCGTCCAGGTCCACCTCGACGGGCTCGCTGGGGTAGTCGCGCGCGGCCCGCGGTGGCGTCGCGGGCTCTTCCGGGTCGCGGGAGTGCCCTCGCCCCACCGCGATCGGGTCACTCGCCGGGAACGACTCGTCGACGGCCTCGTCCAGCGCGGTGCGGACCGCCTCCTCCTGGCCCTGACCGGCCAGCAGGGCGGCCACCGCCTGCGGCGCGACGCGGAGCGGGACGCGATCCTGCGGGCGCTTCGGCCCGGCGATCGAGGGCTCGATGGTGGACAGGTCGAGTTCGAGGACCTGCGAGTACGTCGGCTCGCGGTCGGGGACGTGCCAGAGGTCCTGCTCCTTCGCGTACGCCTCGACCAGCCGGATCCGCGCGTCGGGACGCCCGGTCAGGCGCAGGTAGTCCAGGGTGACGTCGTCGATG
>CAKUSI010000084.1 GCA_934678955.1 uncultured Austwickia sp.
GGGCGACGCTGATGGTCGCCGGGATACTGTTCCAAAGGCACATGATCGCCCCGAGGCGCCTCATTGTCGGCTTCGTGGTCGGGACGGTGCTGTTCGTCGCGAATCTCGCGCTGCGCTGGTACGTCCTGCTGCCCGAGTTCTTTGACGCCAACGGCCATACCGGAGGCCTTGGTGATGTCGTGGGCAGCATCGGGACGTCGGTGGGTATCTGCTCGCTGTGCTGCCTGCTGCAGCGCTGGATCGGCAGGCTCGCGCCACTGGGTCGCATGCCACTGACCGTGTACTGCATCCACGCACTCACCGCCGATTGGCTCGCACCGAAATGGTTCGGCATCTGGGTCAGCCTGGCCGGCGCCATCGTCATCTCTTATCTCTGGCTCGCGATCTTTGCGCGTGGCCCTATCGAAACTCTGCTTCGCCGCATCACCGCGGTCGTTGGAAAGGAAAAGAATGAAGAAATCCGCAGTTAGCATCGTCATCGGAGTGATGGCAGCAGGAGCGCTCAGCGCTGCGCCTGCTGCTGCACTGCAGAGCACAACCTTCGCGGAGGATACCGAAGAAGCCAAGTCGGTCGTCTCCGTGCGTGTCGATGACTCCGACCCAGATGACGGAGTGTGCACCGGAACCGCGATTGATCCCCACTGGGTAATCACCGCCCGCCACTGTGTCGACGCTGCGGCCAAGCCAGGGGGCTCCGTACGCGTCGGTCAGGGGGATCAGCAGCGGGTGTACAAGGTCGACCGCCACGAGACCGCCCCTCGTGGAGATATCGCCCTGCTGCACACCGAGCAGGAGATGGACCTGGAGAAATTCGCCGAAGTGGCAGATGAGGTGCCCACCGGGGATGTCAATATTTACGGCTGGTCCTCCGACGGTTCGGGTGGCTCCACCAAACTGCCCTCTGCCCAGGCCGAGATCCGCGGTGAGTCGCCGCTGGCACTCTACGAGGCACCCACGGCCCTCGAGGTCGCGCTGAAGGACGGCGCACGCATTCAGCCCGGCGATTCCGGAGGCGCGATCTTTGCCGACGGCAAGGTCGCCGCCATCATGTCCGCCGGCCTCTTCGAAGACCCCGACAACCCGACCGAGGAGGAGATGACCTCCAACGCTGCCGTCGCAGTGGCGCCAGTGGCCGATCAAGTGAACTGGATCCGCGGGATCATCGGCGCAAATGATGCGATGGAGACCGGAGAGGCATCCGAACCAGGCGGCGCTGCGGCCGAGGCGCCCTCCGAAGGCTCTGAGGGGATCTGGGGCACCGTCGGCATCGGTGCGGGCGTCGCCGCTCTCGGCGCAGCCGGCGTGTGGCTGCTGCTGCGCCGCCGCGCCGCCTAGCTGTACATCACCGGCAGGTCATGAACGGCTGACTCGGAGAAGAGCCTCCGGGCAGGATGCGGGTCACCACACTCGCGTCCTGCCACGGAGGTCTTCGTGTCCCACGTTCATCAGCCTATGGCGCCGTAAGGGCGTCGCCTCGTTGTTCCTGCCGCGGATCAGGGTCGCGTCGGGCAGCGGAACGGTTCCAGCGCTCTCAGGCCACGGCGACACGGCGGTCGGCAGGTATCGGACGGGTGCTGGCCCGCGGCCGGATGTCGAAGCTTGTCGCCATCGACCTGGCGACCGGGCTGCCCATCCGCGAAGATAAGCCCCGCTACGAGATCGCCGCGCCCGGAGGCCTCGTCCACGCCGACATCAAGCTGCAAGGCCGCATCCCCGATGATGGCGGATCCACGGCCGCGGGGCGCGCCGATCGCAGCGGGTCGGCCGTGGCGATGTCGAGCGCGGCCGTCCCGAACAATCCGCTCGGCCATCCCGACAGTGGATCGCTCGCCCACGAGCCGCGCGGCATCTGGTTCACGCCGAAGAGCGCGATGGTGGTGCGTTCGGGTCTCGGAGTCGATGATGCGCCAGAAGCAGCCCTCCCTCCGAGTCAGACCCCAGCCCGGGGTTGCCAGACTCCATTCTCACTGTCGACAATGTGAGGAGCGGTCATCGTTGGTGTGTCCTTTGAGAGAGTTGTGAGAGATGAACTCGAAAGATCCCACGGTGACCGCGCTGTCGTCCTTCGACGACCACGGCCACTGTGGGGGCTACACCACTATGAGGGACTTAACCGTGTCACGGTGTCCCGCGGGGCTCCTTCGCAGCCGCAGCGCCGGCACCACCGGTCGGTCTCGTCGCCGGCGACTCGGCAGGCTGTCACGTCCGCTTGCGGTTCTGCCGACTCGAGCGGCTCGGACTCACCGTCATGGATCAGATCGTGCATCCGGATCACTCAGTGCTGGTCTGCGCCCCAACAACGCCAGCAGGTCCGTGCCCGACGTGCGCCGGTCTCGGGGGCCGGCATGAAAGCACATCGTGGTCGACCGGCTCTCGATCGCCAGGATCGCCGCGACCCGCTGCCTACTCGTCGCCGGCGGATTCAGACCCCTCATCCACTCTCTTCTGTGAAGAGCCGACAAGCTTCGCGCGTTCATCGAGGCTCAACACGTCTTCTTCGTCGCGACTGCGGCTCGGGACGGGCGGGTCAATGTGTCGCCGAAGGGGCTGGACTCGCTGCGAGTGCTCGGGCCAGATCGGGTGGTGTGGGTCAACGCCGTCGGCAGCGGCAACGAGACCGCCGCGCATCTCCTGGACACACCGCGGATGACGTTGATGTTCTGCTCGTTCGACGTGAAGCCGCAGATCCTGCGCCTCTACGGCACGGCCCGTGCGCTGCACGACGGAGACGAAGGCTGGGCCGAGCTGTTGGATCTCTTCCCTGACTTCGTGGGGGCCCGCAACATTTTCGATGTCGCCGTCGAGATGGCCCAGACGTCGTGCGGGTTCGGGGTGCCGCTGATGGACTTCCGCGCCGACCGCGACACCATGACCGACTGGCTGGTCAAGAAGGGCGACGACGGCCTGCGCGAGTACGAGCGTCGCAACAACCTGGTCAGCCTCGACGGCCTCCCGACCGGACTCCCCGTCGCGTGACCCGTTGACCCTCCGTCGACTGAGTCCAGTCCGCGCGTGCACGAAACGCCGCTCGACCCACACCCCGTGGCTCCATGCGGGCCCGACGCTGGAGTGAGGCGGCGTGTCGTGCACGTTCCCGCTGGTAGAGCTCGCTGCGGCGCTAAGCGCTCGCTGCGGCGTCGGGACCGACCGGTCAGTGGCCGGGGATGTCGCGGTGCGAGATCTTCCACAGCCCGAAGGCCACCAGCCCTACCGCGACACTCACCTGCACCACCAGCGGCGCCGCGGTCAGCTCCTCCGCCGGGAGCGCCGGAGTGTGCTCGAACGGCGAGATCTGGCGCAGCCAGTCGGGGAACTGAAGCATGTCGCCGAACAGCTCGATCAGCGCCCCCGCGACCACCGGGATCCACGTGAACACCACCAACCGTGGCGCCACCGCGTGCAGCGCCACGGCCAGGCCCAGCACCATGAGCACCGATGGGATCCCGACGGCAGACGCCGCGACACCGTCGGCCACCAGGGAGTAGTCGCCGTCGACGCCTGCGGCGAAGTAGCCGGCCAGGGCCCCGGTGAGCAGGAGCAGCACCACGCTCGCCCCCGCCACGACGGCGAGGTGCCCGGCCAGCCACGAGGCCGGCCGCACATCGGTGGCCAGCACCGGCTCCGCGCGGCCGCCGACCTCCTCGGCCGCGACCCTCTGCCACGCGACGACGGCGTAGATCGCCACCGTGATCCGCATCATGGTGACCGTCAGGGTGAGGTAGCCCTCGAGCGCCACCCCTGAGCCGCCCATCAGCTGCTGGAAGATGTCCGGCAGTCCCTCGAACGCCTCCACCATCGCGGGCGTGAACGAGCCGTACATGGCAGCGGCCAGCGTGAGGGCGATCGCCCACCAGAGGGTCTGGGTGCGCTGAAGCCGCCAGGCCAGCGTGACGGGACCGCGCAGCCAGGAGGCCGCCGTCGCCCGCCCACGGCGGGGCTCGACGAGCCCCGCGCCAAGGTCGCGGCGGGCTGCCACGGCGTAGCCGAGCGCCATCAGCAGGGCGGCGGTGACCAGCAGGAGCGCCACGGGCCACCAGCGGTCGTCGTGGAACGCGCGGGTCTGCTGCGCCCACGCCAGGGGCGAGAGCCAGGAGACCCAGGTGCCGTACTCGTCCGGCCCCGCGGCCATGTCGCCCACGCCGCGCACCACCCACGCGGCGGCCAGCACCCCGCCCGCGAGCCCGCTCCCGGCGGCGGAGAACGCGCTGACCTGCGAGGTCACCATCGCGACGCCTGCGAAGACCAACCCGAGCCCGGTGGTGCCGGCGCCCAGCAGCAGAGACGACGACGCGTCGCTCCCGAAGCCGATCAGCCCCAGCGCCACCAACCCGCCCACCGCGACATTCGCGCCGAGCGCGAGCAGCAGTGCGGAGGTCAAGGGCGCCAGGCGCCCCACGACGCTGGCGCGCACCAGCTCGGCGCGCCCGGTCTGCTCCTCGAGTCGCGTGTGCCGCGACACCAGCAGGATGTTCATCAACGCCACGAAGATCAGCAGGTACAGCCAGTAGACGCTGGCGAAGATGATCTGGTGGGTGAGCTCAGTGGGATCCACGTTCCTCAGCCCGAAGCCCGGTCCGGTGAACAGCGTCAGTGACGGGTTGGCCATGAGGATGGCGAGCGGCGCGAGGTCCTCCGGGGTGGCGAAGACAGCCTTGTAGGCCGTCATCATGTACGGCACGAAGGCCCCGAGGCCGAGCACCCAGATGGAGAGCTTCACGCGGTCGCGGCGGGCGGCGAAGCGCAGCAGCGGCCCGGTCGCGGTGAGGGTCTGGCTCATCGGGGGCTCGACTCGCCGTAGTGGCGCAGCAGCATCTGCTCCAGCGTGGGCGGGTGGGCGACGACGGACCGCAGCCCGGCGTCGGTCAGCCGCGACATCACCGCCCCGATGTGCTCGCCGTCGACCTCCATGGTGAGCCGCCCGTCGTCCGTGGTCAGGTGGTGCACGCCCGGCATGGTGGCGAGGCCGTTGACGGGGCCCTCCAGGGTGGCCTGGACGGTGGTGCGACGGAGGTGCCGCATGGCGTCGAGGGTGCCGGTCTCGACGATGCTGCCCTCCCGGATGATCGAGATGCGGTGGGCGAGGGCCTCCACCTGGCCGAGGATGTGGCTGCTGAGCAGCACAGTTGCGCCACGGGCGACGAGGCCGCGGATCTCGTCCTGGAACACGGCCTCCATGAGGGGGTCGAGGCCGGAGGTGGGCTCGTCGAGGATGAACAGGTCCGCGCGGCTGGCCAGCGCCGCGACGAGGGCGACCTTCTGGCGGTTGCCCTTGGAGTAGGTGCGGCCCTTCTTGGTGCGGTCGAGGTCGAAGCGCTCGCAGAGCTCGGTGATGCGGGCGGGGTCGCCGTCGCCGCGGAGCCGGGTGAGCACGTCGATGGCCTCGCCGCCGGTGAGCTGCGGCCAGAGCTCGACGTCGCCGGGCACGTAGGCGATGCGACGGTGGAGCTCGACGGCGTCGCGGACAGGGTGGCCGCCGAGGACGGTGGCCTCGCCGGAGTCCGGGCGGATGAGCCCGAGGAGGATGCGCAGCGTGGTGGTCTTGCCGGCGCCGTTGGGGCCGAGGAAGCCGTGCACCTCGCCCGGCTCGACGGTGAGGGTGAGGCGGTTGAGGGCCACGGTTCGGCCGAAGGTCTTGGTGAGGTCGTGGGTGTCTATGGCGTGGGTCATGGGTGTGCCTTTGGGTGAGTGGGGATGTGGAGCCGGCCGCGTAAGGCGGGCCTCGGGGCTCTCGTCGCGGGGTAGCGCGCGGGCCTCAGCGATCCGGCGCGGGCGGGTCGGGGTCCGTGACGCCGTCGGCCGGGATCCGCTCGGGCGCGGCGAAGGCGGCCTTGATCTGGCTCAGCATGGTGTCGTCGGCGAAGAGGCCGTGGGTGAAGAGCTCGGTGGAGGCGATCGAGTAGCGGGGGAGCACCGCCGGGTCCAGGAGGTGCGTGCCGCCCAGGTGCCGCGACACCTGCGCCTCCAGCACCGTCGCGCCCAGGCTGAGCGCCACCAGCAGCGTGACGGTGGCGTCCAGGTCCGTGGGCTCGCGCATGATGCCGGCGGGCACGCCGACGGTGAACATCTCGCGGGTAAGACCGCACATGGCCTCGAAGAGCCGGTCCGCGCCGTCGCCGCCCTCGGTGATGGAGGCCGCGATGTAGCCGAAGAACGGCCGGAACTCGTTCTGGGCCCGGAACACCGCCTCCAGGGGGTCGGCGCCGCTGACGGCGGCCGTCTTGGTTTCGGTCAGGCGGGCCATCATCCACTCGTCGCAGGCGCGCCGGAGGCCGTCCTTGCTGCCGAAGTGGTGGATGACGAGCGCCGCGGAGACCCCGGCGGCCTCCGCCATCTGCCGCACGGTGGTGCCCTTGATGCCTTGCTCGCCGAAGAGCCGCAGGGCGGCGTCGCGGATGCGGGCGTGCGCCTGGAGGTCGTCGGCTGAACTCATGTTCAGTATTCTGAATGCCTGTTCAGTGCCGTGTCAAGCCCTGCGTCCCGCGGTCGGTGGACGGACGGGTCTCACTCCTCGTCGAGGTCGCTCTCGATCAGCGACGCGATCGCGGCGTTGGCCTCCTCGTCGTCGGACTCGACGATCAGCGAAGCCCCCGGCCCCGCGTCAAGCTTCACGATCTCCATCGATGAGGTGGCGTCCACTCGCTGCGTCTCCCGGCCGTCGAGCCTGAGCGTCATGGGGATGCCGAGCTCGGCGGCTGCGTCGGCGACGATCGACGCGGGTCGGGCCTTGAGCCCGATGGCCGATCCGACGGTGGCGGTGGTGTGCGGCATGGCTGTCTCCTTCGGTGGCTGGACGGTCGGCAGGGCGGCATCGTCGCCGCGACCGCCGAGAGCAGAGGCCGTCCTGGAACCGAGGATATGCCCGCCGACGCCGCCCCGGGGGCTCCTCCACAGACTCACCACCTGCGCGGTCACACGGCCGGGGCTAGGCTGAAGGGTGCAGTCACAACAAGGGAGTTGAGATGGCTGACGTCGTGGTTCTCGGGGCCGGCGTGTCCGGCCACACCGCCGCCCTCCACCTGTCCCGCCTGCTGCCCAGCGGCAACACCGTCACGGTGGTGTCGCCGAACTCGCAGTGGAACTGGATCCCCAGCAACATCTGGGTGGGGGTCGGGAAGATGGACAAGAAGCAGGTGGTGTTCCCGCTCGCGCCCGTCTACAAGAAGAAGGGCATCCGGTTCGTCCAGGCCAGGGCCACCGCCATCTGGCCCCGGGGCGACGAGCTGTCCGGCCAGAGCGCCGTCGACGTGGAGCACACCGCCCCGGCCACCGCCGGGAAGCGCGAACGGATCCGCTACGACTACCTGGTCAACGCCACCGGGCCTCAACTGAAGTTCGGGGCCACCCCCGGCCTCGGCCCCCATGGTGGGCACACCGTGAGCGTCTGCACCGCCGACCACGCCGTCGAGGCGGCCGCCGCGCTGCGGGCCACCATCGAGCGGCTGAAGGCGGGCGAGAGCCAGACGCTGGTGGCAGCGCATCTCGAACAAGACCGCGCAGGTGTCGCGGGCGCCGCTGTTCATCGACGACTCCCCCAACCTGACGATGATGGAGATCCGCGCCAAGGCGCGCCGCCTGAAGCAGCGCAACGACCTCAATCTGATCATCATCGACTACATGCAGCTGATGACCTCGGGCAAGAAGGTCGAATCCCGCCAGCTCGAGGTCTCGGAGTTCTCCCGCCAGATCAAGCTCTTGGCCAAGGAACTCGAGGTGCCCGTCGTCGCGTTGTCGCAGCTCAACCGTGGCCCAGAGGCGCGTCAGGACAAGAAGCCAATGCTGTCCGACCTGCGTGAGTCCGGTTCGCTGGAGCAGGACGCCGACATGGTCATCCTGCTGCAGAAGAGGACGCCTACGACAAGCAGTCCCCGCGCCAGGGCGAGGCCGACTTCATCGTCGCCAAGCACCGCAATGGCGCCACCGACACCCTGCCGGTGGCGTTCCAGGGTGCGTTGAGCCGGGTGGTGGATATGCAACGATAAGAGCGTGGCTACAAGGGGGTGGCGACTGTGAGATTGAGCGAGCAGGCGGCCGCTGTCTGGGCGAAGACGGGTGGCCCCGATTCATGGCTTCCACTGTTCCAACACATGCTCGATTCACTCCACGTCGCCGGAGCCTTGTTCGACCACTGGGTGGCTCGAGCCGTCAAGGATCGCTGGTCGCGAAGCGGCCTCACGATCGACAGCTGCCGGCGGCGTAGCCGATCGTCTCGCCGCGGGTGACGGTGCGTGCCATGCCGGACACCGTAACCGTCCGGGCCCGGTAATGCCCCCCCTGATCCGTTGCATCATGCGCACCGCTGCGTAGTGACTTTCGCAACGATTGTACGTACTGTGGGCCTCATGAGTGACGCACCCACCGAGCGCCGCGCGCTCCTGGTCAACTCCACTGTGGCCGCAGTGCTGGGCGCCGGCCTGATGGTGCTGGCCCACGAGCTCAGCCACCTGGTCGCGGGCTTGGCGATGGGCATCCCGGGCACCCTGTACTCCTACGGCGTGGCCCACGAGGGGACCCCCGTCCAGAACGCGATCATGACGGGGGCGGGACCGGTGTTCAGCCTGCTCACCGGCCTGGTGATGGCACTGTGGCAACCGTTGCGCGCCACGCGGTCGTTCTGGCACCTGCTGTGGCTGTGGTTCGCCTACTCCTCGATGATGGAGGGCATCGGCTACCTCGAGATCACCCCGTTCGGGGCCGGCGACACCGCCGCGGTCGCCAGCCACCTCGGCTGGCCGCCCGCGGTCGGTTGGGTGCTGCTCGCCGGGGGCATCGCCGGCCAGTTCGCCCTGGCCTGGGGTTTCGCCCACCCGGTCGGCCGCATGGCGGGCGCGGACCGCGGCGCCCGCCTCGACGCGACCCTGTGGCCGTGGCTGCTCGGCACCGTGGTCAACCTCGGCCTGTCGGGCCTGTCGATGGCGACCCACCGGGCGGCCCTGTCCCCCGGTGAGGTGACGGTGATCCTGGCGGCCGGCTCCGCCACGCTGGTGTTCGCGCCGATGGCCATGATCTTCCAGCGCAAAATGAACGCGCAGCCCTACGAGCCGCTCAAGCTCAAGCCGATCCCCGTCGTGGGCCTCGCCCTCCTCGCCGGACTCATCCTGCTCAACCAGGCCCTCAACCTGGGCGTCCAGATCGGCTGATCACCCCCAGCCGGGGTCACGCTCGACGAGAGCTGCGTGGCGACTGGCGTTGATCACCGCGTCGGCGTGCCCGGTGGCGGCGGGCCCGAGCAGGGCGAGCACCCGGCCGAGCGCCTCGCCGAGGCGACCGGCGGGCCAGTCCTCGGGCAGTGCCACCCGGGGCAGCGAACCCTCTTCCCCCAGCAGCTGGTACGCCTCCGAGCTCGCCTCGTACAGCGACCGGAAGGCGACCAGCGGGTCGGCGTCCGCGGTCTTGATCGCGTCGAGCCTGCTGATCACGTCGCGGTAGCGTCCGGAGAGGGCCGGAAGGTCCCAGGCGTGCTCGATGAGTCGGGTGGAGGCACTCGCGTCGACGTCGAGCCAGCCCGTGACCGCGGCCGCAGCCGACAGCAGATCACCCAGACCCGCCGACGCGTCCCGCAACGCCACCACCACCCCGGGCCGCAGCTGCCGATAACCGAACCGCGCGGCCGCAGACAGGAACGCCTCGCGCAGCGCACGTCGCGATTCCGGGATGTCGTAGACGAGCATGTGGAAGCGGCCGTCCCAGTCGGCGCTCGCGCCCGCCCCCCGGAGCTGCTCGACGTTCGCGCGCAACTGCCCCGCCAACCGATAGACGCCGACGCGGCCGTGGCGCGTGAGGTCGACCAAGCCATACCCGGCGACACGATGCACCAAGGCCTTGGCGGCCGACTGGGTCAGGCCCAGATCGCCGAGCAGCGCGACGAGTACCGGGCCCGGCAGCGCGGACGCCCGGCAGACTCCGAAGATGTAGGGGACGGCGCCGATCATCGATCCCGGCGCGCGTCGCCCCGGCTGGCGAGAACCGGTTGTGGTGACAACCCGGAACCCATCCGCCATGACGCGCACCCCCTTGCGTCCGATCCTACGGCGCGGTCGAAGGGAACGAGGACGGTCGCCAAAGGCGTGCCACGCTCAGGGCGTTTGGCCTCCGACTAGGATCGGAACACGAACCGCCCGGTCCGCGCGACCGCGACCGAGCCGCCCCGAGACCTCCCGGAGGCAGCGATGGCTTCACCCCGGTTCTCCCGACGCACCCTTCTCGGCGGTTCCCTCGCCCTGGCGGCCGGCGGCGGCGTCATCGGCTGCAGCACCGCGACCTCCCCGGCCCCCGGCGAGAACGCCGGCGCGGCCGCGGTCACCTACCAGCTGTCGTGGACGCACTCGGTGCAGTTCGGCGGCACCTACCTCGCCGTCGATCGCGGGCTGTTCCGCGACCTGGGGCTGGACGTGCGGCTGGCGCCCGGCGGGCCGAACGTGGCCGGGGACGCCAACACCGTGAGCGGCGCCGCCCTGGTCAACATAGCGGCGGCCGACGGGGTCGCGCGGTCCAACGCCGAGGGGGCGGACCTCATGATCATCGGGGCGCAGTACCAGAAGAGCGCGGGCCTCGACCTGGAGGCGCAGCGCAAGCAGGCCGACGTCCAGCTCGACGTCATGTTCTCGCCGGCCACCGACGCCAACGGGTTCGCGTCCTTCACCGACGAGCAGGTGCAGGAGAACCTGGAGCTGTTCGGGTTGCTCGGCATCGAGGGCGCCACCGAGGAGCTGTGGGACCGGTCGATCCTCGACGAGGTGTACCAGAGCGGCCCCACCGTGTGACGGGCACCGCCGCCCCGGAGCGCGAGGCGCCCGAGGTCGTGTGCGCCGGCGTGGCCAAGACGTTCCCCACGCCCGCCGGGCCGCTGGCCGCGCTCGACACCGTCGAGGTGACGCTCGCCCCCGGGTCGGTCCACCAGAAGCTGGTGTGGCTGGGCTACACCGGCTCGGAGCGCACCACCCGCCGCGCGGTCGCGGCCGCGAAGGCCGCGTTCCGGGTCGGGAACCGCCGGGTCCATCGGCCGTGGGTGACCGAGCCGGGGATGTGTGGGTCAGCGACTTCACCTACGTGCGTAGCTGGGCTGGGTTCGTCTACACCGCGTTCATCGTCGACGTGTTCGCCCAACGCATCCTCGCGTGGCACTGTGCCACCACCAAGCACGTCGAACTGGTGGCCACCCCGCTGCGGATCGCGTTGTGGGACCGTGACCGGCAAGGCCACACCGTCGGCCCCGACGAGCTGATCTGTCATTCCGACGCCGGCTCTCAGTACACCGCGATCCGGTTCACCGAACACCTCGCTCTCGAAGGGATCTCGCCGTCGATCGGAAGCATCGGTGACGCCTACGACAACGCGTTGATGGAGAGCATCAAATGCCGATGTCGGCATTTGATGGCTTATGCCGACGTGTGGATTATGCCGACCGTGACCACGTCTGCCCTTGTCGGAACTGGTTGGGTCGGGGGGTTGTCGGCATAATCGCGGCGTGAGAGCCTGCCCTTTTCCGGACGGGAGGGGTGGGTCATGGGTTCTCCGATTCAGCTTGAGGGTTGTTCTGCTGGCCCTCCGGCGGGTGGTTGGCATGCGAGGATCTGGCCGCGTCGGCCTGCCGGTCCTCTTGCAGCCGTGATGGTGGATCTGATCGATTGGCTTGTCGAGCAGGGTTACGCCTCGACCACGCAGCGTAACCATGTCCGCGCGGCGGCACGGCTCGGCTCGTGGATGGTCGCCAAAGGGCTCACTCTTGGGAACCTGGACGCGAGTCGTGTGGTGCGCATGGTCAGTGAGGACAATGCCCGGCATCCGGAGCATCGCTCGGCTAACGAGAACGTGTCGGCGGTGGTCCGGTTCCTGGGTGAGACGGGTCATCTCAGACCCGAGCCGGAGGCACGTGCTGAGGACAGTCCGGCGGAGGCGTTCCTGGCGGGGTGGCTGCGTTTCCTCGAGGAGGAGCAAGGCCAAGGGGTCAGCTGGATCTACAAGGCCCGCCGGTTGGGCCGAGCGTTCCTGGCGTTGATCGAGGATCCGTCGGGGAACCTGTGTTGGGAACTTGTCGACGTCGCGATGGCCAACGACTTCCTGGGTCGTGTGGTTACCGGGTACTCCTCGTCGACGGCCCAGAGCGAGGCCGTGCTGCTTCGTGGTCTGCTCGCGTGGTCGGCGGCCAACGGTTTGATCAACGAGCAGGTCTCCCTTGGCATCCTTTCGCCGCGTCGGGTTCGTACGGGTCTACCGAAGGGACTCACGACGGGCGAGGTAGCGGCCTTGAAAGGATGTCAAGTTCCGGCTTTGATGGAGGCATGGATTGCACGGTCGGGCTCGTCGAAGGGCTGTGTGCAGGCCGTCGCGTG
>CAKUSI010000085.1 GCA_934678955.1 uncultured Austwickia sp.
CTGAGGCGAGAGGTCGCCGCGCGATGGCCGACGTCTGCTGACGCCCGCGTCACCGGCCGACGGCCGACGCCCGATGACCGAGACGCGATGAACGAGACGCGATGAACGACATCGACGAGGCGCGCCGGCGGCTCGAGGCCGTGTTCCGCAGCGAACACGCACGGGTCGTCGGCGCCCTCATGCGCCGTTTCGGAGATCTGGACGTCGCGCAGGACGCGGCCGCGGAGGCGTACGAGGTCGCGCTGCGCCGCTGGCCCCGCGACGGCGTCCCGCCGAACCCCGGCGCGTGGCTGACCACGACCGCGACCCGCAAAGCCCTCGACCGGCTCCGCCGTGAATCCGGGCGCGCACCCAAGGAAGAGGAGGCCTACGGCATGATCGCCGCCGATCAACAACCGCTCGGGGCGGTCGACGACGATCGGCTCCGGCTCCTGTTCCTCTGCTGCCACCCGGCGCTCGCGTTCGAGAACCGGGTCGCGCTGACGCTCCGATTCGTCGCGGGCCTGTCGACGGTCCAGATCGCCCGGGCCTTCCTGGTGCCGGACCGCACGATGGCGCAACGGATCACGAGGGCCAAGCGCAAGATCCGCGACGCCCGGATCCCGTTCCGTGTGCCGGGCAGGGACGACCTGCCCGAGCGGCTGAGCGGGGTGCTGGCGGTGCTCTACCTGGTGTTCAACGAGGCGTACCTCAGCTCCGAGGGCCCTGATTCCGCGGGCGAGGATGCGGCGCGACGTGACCAGGACGAGGACGCGGCGCGACGTGACCAGGACGAGGACGCGGCGCCGGCGGGAACCGAGGTTGGTGAACCGGGCGTGCGCGACGATCTTGCCGCGGAAGCGATCCGACTGACCCGGCTGCTCGTGGAGCTCATGCCCGCCGAGCCGGAGGCCCAGGGCCTCCTCGCACTGATGCTGCTCACCCACGCCCGGCGCCGGGCGCGCATCGTGGCCGGCGCGCTGGTCCCTCTGGACGAGCAGGATCGGAGACGGTGGGACGTCGACCTGATCGCGGAGGGGCACGTGATGGTGCGGGCACTGCTGGCGATCGGGAGCCCTGGCCCATACCAAGTGCAGGCGGCGATCGCCGCCGTCCACACCGACACGGTGGGCCCGGGCGGCTCGGCGCGGGACGTGGACTGGGCTCAGGTGGTGGCCCTGTACGACCTGCTTCTCACCCTGGCACCGTCGCCCGTCGCCGCGCTGAACCGGGCGATCGCGTTGTCCCACGTCGAGGGCCCCGACGCGGCGTTGCGGATCGTGGACGGGCTGGACCTGCCCGCCTACCACCCCTGGCACGTCGCGAGGTCGGACCTCCTGCAGCGATCCGGCAAGCCGGTAGCCGCCCGCGAGGCACTCGACCGCGCGCTGGCCCTCGCGACCAACCCGCTGGAACGCGCACACCTCCTGGGGCGCCGGCGGGACCTGTCTGGCCCGTGATCCCGGCAGGGGGTTCCGACCCGATGGCGCCTCGAAACCACGAGGAACGTCGGGAAATGGCACTCTCCGCGCAAGCCGCCGTCCTAAGGTAAGCCTTACCTTGTTTCGGAGCGCTCAGATCGGCGCTCTCCCGACTGTGCGGAGGTGCCGGTGCCCAAGTCCAAGGTGGTCTCAGTGGAGGCCAAAGGGCGTTGTTGCAAGGACAAGCCGCGCTGCAAGCGGTGCCCCGTCGTGCTTCACCGGTTGGATCGGGAAGGGTTCGCGCACCGGTCGTCCCGTCGCTCGTACCTGTTGAGCCGCGCGCTGCCGAAGAAGGTGCTCGCCAAAGCACGCCGAAGTTAGCTCGGTGCCTCGTGCGTCCTGGGGCGCGCTAGGACGTCCTGGTGCGTTAGGACCCGGCCTGCGTCGCCGTGTCCTCGGTCGAGGCCTCGCCACCCCAGCGCAGGTGCTTGGGCACTGCCCGCGCGGCCTTTTCGTCGAGCCACCAGATCGTCTCGAGGACTCCCTTGACGCCGGCCGCGGGTGTGACCTGCGGGTCCGCGTCCTGGAGTGACCGGCCGACCGCGACGGCGCGCTCAGTGCCGGAGGCGAGGAGCCACACGCGGGTGGCGCTGGACAGGGCCGGGATCGTCATCGTCATGCGCAGAGGGGGCGCTTGGAGCGCGTCCCAGACCGGGACGACAGGCGTAGTGGCGCTGAGCAGCTCGTGGCCCGGGTAGAGCGCGGCGACCTCGCCGACTCGGCCCACGTCGAGCATCACGATGTCGAAGAGCGGCACCCGGCGGACGACGGGAGCGAACTTGCGCAGCAGCTTCGCGTATTCCTCCGCGCCGAGGTCGGGTCGCGACTCGTCCTCGAACTCGGGGCAGGGGTAAGGGTGGATGTGGTCTTCATGGATGCCGATCCGCAGGAGGCCAGCGGCCCGGGCGTGCGTCTCGTGGCGTCCGATGTGTCCCTCGCCGAGGTAGCGCTCATCGCTCCACCACACGTGGACGCGATCCCACTCGACGCGCCGCTTGGCGTGGCCGTCCGCGAGGGTCTCCAGCAGAGTCTCGGTGAGCGCCCCGCCGGGCAGCACGACGTGGGCGACTGAGACCCACTCGTCCTTGAGGCGGAACTGCAGCGCGTCGACGAGCCGTTCGGCCATAACGCGAGCGAGCCCGTCCATGTCCCGGGCCACCCGGATGAGGGGTTGGCCGGTCGCGTTCATCAGGTCCATGGGCATGGCATCCGTGGGCCTCCTCTGATCCCCGGTTGGCTCCAGGGGTTCTCGCCCATCTGCGGGCAGCATGACTGTTCACTCGTCCATCGGCCCGGTGGGGCGGGTGCTGAGTGCGAATCCGTCCCAGGTCAGGCATTTTCGGGCTTTTCCCGCAGGCTCACGCGCTCTACCTCTCATGCCTCCTCACCCTCCCTCTCGCGTTCTCCCTCTCGCGTCTCTCCCACACTCATCTGCGCGCCGTTCCTCTCACGCCTCCAGAAGCCCACGGATGTCGTCAGCGGTGAGCGCACGATCGACCGCGCCGCCGCCGTCGACCACGCGGGTGAAGAGATCACGTTTGCGCTCCTGGAGCGCCACCACCTTTTCCTCGATGGTGTCGGTCGCGATGAGGCGGTAGACCATGACCGTCTTGTCCTGGCCGATCCGGTGGGTGCGGTCCACGGCCTGCGCCTCGGCGGCCGGGTTCCACCAGGGATCGAGGACGAAGACGTAGTCGGCCTCGGTGAGCGTCAGGCCGAAGCCTCCCGCCTTGAGGCTGATGAGGAACACCGGAGCCGAGCCCTTCCGAAATTCCTCGATCTGGCCCTGCCGGTCCTTCGTGCGTCCATCGAGGTAGCAGTAGTCGATCCCCTCGCGGTCGAGTCGCTCGCGGACGAGTCGTAGAAAGCCGGTGAACTGGCTGAACACGAGCGCGCGGTGCCCCTCGGCGGCCACGGCGGCGATCTGCTCGGCGAACACCTCGACCTTGGTCGACGCGACGGCCGCCTCGGCGTCGACCAGTGACGGCGCCAGCGCCAGCTGACGGAGCGTGGTCAGCGCCCGGAAAATGGCGACCCGGTTGCGGTCGAAGTCGTCCAGCAGCCCGAGGACCCGCTGGCGCTCTCGATGCAGGTGCCGCTCGTAGACGCGTCGGTGGGCGGGATGCAGGTCGACCCGGACGAGCTGCTCCTGCTTCGGAGGTAGCTCAGGGGCCACGGCCTCCTTGGTCCGGCGCAGCATGAGCGGACGCACCCGTCGGTGCAGTCGCTCCAGCCTGTCCGGATGAGTGCCGCTCTCGATCGGCTTGCGATAGGCCTCGGTGAAGGTGGACAGCTTGGGGAAGAGACCGGGGGCGGTGATGGCGAGCAGGGCCCACAGGTCGAGCAGCGAGTTCTCCAACGGCGTGCCGGTGATCGCGACCTTCACAGGGGCAGACAACCGTCGCACCACCTGGTGGGTCTTGCCGCGGGGGTTCTTCACGGCCTGTGCCTCGTCAAGGAACACGGCCCCCCACGCCTGCGCCTCGAAGTCCGGCGCGTCGATCCGCACGATCGCGTATGACGTCACCACGAGATCGGCCCCCGCGACGGCCTGCGCCACCTCGGTGTGGCGCCGTGCGCTGGTCTCCGTGAGGGCCACGACGCGCAGGTCGGGAGCGAACCGCGCCGCCTCCGCGCACCAGGCGTGCACGACGCTCGTAGGCGCGACCACCAACGCCGGCCCGGCCAAGGATCTTGTCTCCTTGGCGCGCAGGATGGTCGCGAGCGCCTGAACGGTCTTGCCGAGGCCCATATCGTCGGCGAGGATTCCGCCCAGGCCGTGGTCCCAGAGGAAGCCCAGCCAACGGTAGCCGTCGAGCTGGTAAGGCCGCAGCACCGCGCGGAGTCCCGCCGGGGGATCGAGCGGCCCCCGCGAGGTCCCGTCCAGCAGGCCCCCCACCGCTGCCCTCCAGGACTCGCACGCTCGGGTGTCCGACGCGAGATCCTCCAGTTCCTCCCAGAGACCCGCCTGCCATCGGCTGATCCTCAGGCCCGACTCATCGTGGTCGACGAGCGCCCGGGCCTCCTCGATGAGGCGACGCAGGCGCTCGAGCTCGGGACGGTCGAGGTCGAACCACGTGCCGGACCCGAGTAGGAGCCGCGGCTCGCCCGTGGCCAGCGCGGCGAAGAGCGGGCGGAAGGGCACCTCCTCGCCATCGATCTCGACGGCGATGTCGAGGTCGAACCAGTCCGTGGCTCCCGGAGCGCTCTCGGTGAGGCCCACGACGACGGTCGGAGCCGCGGTGGCGTGCCGGTAGTCGGCCGGCTCACCGACCACAGCCACATCCACGTCCGGGTCGTCCTGGAGCCGGGGCAGCACGTCCGTGGTGAACGCCGCGGTCGCGAGCCCGCGAAGGAGCGTCGGGCTGGCGGGGTAAGTCCGTCCGTCCACGTCGCGACCAACGGCGGCGGGCACATGGTCGCGGAGCACTCCCGCGATCCGGCGCATCAGGACGGCCTCGGCCACGGCGTCGCGCAGCGCCTCGTGACCGCGCAGAGGCAGCTTCTGCGGCGCCGTGGACGGCCCATACGCGATGCCCCACTCCAGGGTCACTTCGTGGTCCGCGCCGTAGCGCGCCTCGAGCCAGAGACGGGGAGCCGGCAGCTCGGGGAGCGGGCAGCTCTCGTCGCTGGAGATGATCGGGCACCTGCGCACGACCGCCGGGTAGAAGGCCGTCAGGAACTGGTCGACGTCATCTGCCGGCACGCGGATCGGACCGGCGGCCAGCAACGTCCCGAGGTCCAGCTCCGGCGGCTCGACGGCCGCCATGACCATCGGTCCCCCGGTCGGGTCGTCGCCCACCTGTTGCCCACTGCCGGCCGATCGGGTGAACAGCAATCGAGGCGGCGAGCCGACGAGCGCCGTCTGCGCAGGGTCGCAGGTGCCCCCCGCATGGCGCGCGACCACCTCGACCTCGAGATCCTCGACGGGGCCGACCTCACGGCCCGTGTGGAGTTCGATGACACGCCCCCCAGAACCGCGCCGTCGCACGTCGATCGCCAGCTCCGCGGCTGCCTTCGACAACTCGATGCGTTCGCCCGTCGCAGCCGCCACCAGCTCGAATCCCGCCCTCACCGCGTCGCGCAGCAGGGCCACCGGGGTGGAGCCCAGCTCGCTGAGCCGGATCGACCGGTTCCCATCGACGCATCCGGCGCCATAGGTCCCGTATCTCGATGAGGCCGCCCGCGCGGCCTGGGCCGTCGCGACCATCGCGCGAACCGCCCGGCGAGCCCGCTCGGGGTCGGCGAGCGACGAGGTCGCCGCGTGCACGTCGGTCCACGAGATGCCGGTGCGCACCCATCGCCCGGAGGCCCCTCGCCGGGCTGGGCGTAACGTCACCGTCTCCGCCTCCCTAGGCAAGCCGCCACCGTCCCACTCCACGAGGAGGGCGACGGGGGTGGCCTGGGTTGTGACACGGGCGGTCTCGACCGCGTCCGTCAAGGGAGCCAGCAGTTGACGCCAATCCTGCTGAGACGAGACGGAGTTCTCCTCACGTGGGCCGGGTTCTGCGGAGCGTCTGCCGACTCCCGCCGCGCGCTGCATGCCAGCGGAGGTCACGAGGCCGCCGGCCACGGCCAGCACAGCCACCGCGTGCTTGCAACCCACGCTGACGGGACACGTGCACGAGGAGCTCCAGTCGGTCGGGCCACCGGAGCGTCGCCCCTGGATCAGCACGTGGTATGGCGCGAGCGCCTGCCCCCGGACCACACCGAACAACACGCTCTCGTCACCCGCGGTGTGCACGGATGCGACCCGCTCGTCCCGCGCGTAGGCCAGACCGCGCTCGACGGTTTTCCGGTCGACCTTCGCCTCGAGGTCCCGGGCAGCCGGGCCTACCCAGTCGGTCGATGGGGGGCAGATCACGCCGTGGATCGCGGTCATGGGCACACCCTAGGTGCAGCCTCCGACAACGCTGTGATCAGGTGTTTCGTCGTCGCCGGACACCGGGATGGTGGCGTGAGGGCGCGTCCCGCGAGCGTTGTCAGGGCCCGCTCCTACAGTGGCGCTCGTGACGGGAGGAACGGCCGACGGGAGCGCGCCAGACCCTGCCTCGAGGGTGCCGGGCTCCGAGGCGGTCAGGCCGCGCGGGGCCGGCCGGCTGCCCCCATACGAGGTCCGACGCAGCGCGCTCACCCGAGCCATGCTGCTCACCGAAACCGCGCTGGTGCTGGGCGTCAGCCTGGGCGCCTCTGCGGTCTGGTCGATCCTCACGATCATCCGCCGGCTGACCGACCCTGCCCCGCTCTCTGCGCAGACCGCGCCTATGAACGTCTCCGTCACGCCCGACCGGCCATGGCTCGATCTCGCCTTCCAGCTGGCCGGCATCGGGCTGGCCCTCGTCCCCGTCGCCCTGGCACTGCACCTGCTGGCGAGGGACGGCGTGCGTCCCGCGGCGCTGGGGCTCGACCGGAGCAGCCCGCGCTCGGACCTGCTCCGCGGTGTCCTGCTGACCGCGGTGATCGGGATCCCCGGTCTGGCGTTCTACCTCGCGGCCCGACACCTCGGCTTCAACACGACCGTGTCGGCCGCCGGGCTCGCGGATGTGTGGTGGGCCGTGCCCGTTCTCCTGCTAGCCGCAGCCCAGAACGCGGCGCTCGAAGAGGTCGTGATGGTCGGCTACCTCTTCACCCGGTGGAGACAGGCCGGGTGGTCGGTCGCTGCGCTGCTGGTGGTCTCGGCCGTGATCCGCGGCAGCTACCACCTCTACCAGGGCTTCGGCGGTTTCATCGGCAACGTCGTGATGGGCTTGTTCTTCGGCTGGGTCTACCTGCGCACCGGGCGCTTATGGCCGCTCGTCGTCGCCCACTTCTTGCTCGACGCTGTGGCCTTCGTCGGATACGCCGCGCTGCACGACCGCGTCTCCTGGCTGTGACGGATCAGGCGCGGGCCACGGCGTCCAGGGCGAGGCTCAGCGCGGTGTCGCGGAAGGTGTGGCCCCAGCCGCGGACGTCGTGCTGCTCACCGGCGAGCGTGTCGGCGGAGTAGAGGATCTGCCCGAACCGCGCGCCTCGGAACTGCGCGACGGCGGCGAAGGCCGCGCACTCCATCTCGACGGTCTCGCAGCCCTCCGCCCGACGTGCCTCCACCTTGGCCCGGGTCTCCCGTAGGAAGCCGTCCGTGGTCCAGGTGGCGCACTCGGTGTACTTGAGCCCGCGGCCCGTGATCGCCGCCTCACACGCAGCGCGGACCTCGGGGTCGGTCTCGATCCACCGCGAAGCGGGCAGGTAGTGGAACGACGTCCCCTCGTCCCGCAGCGCCCTCGTCGGGACCAGGAACGTGCCGACCTCGTGCGGCACGAGCGCCCCGCACGAGCCGGTCGCGACGATGGTGTCGACGCCCAGCATGAACATCCGCTCCAGCACGATGGTTGCGGCGGGGGCGCAGATCGGTGCGTCGGCGACCGCCACCTCGACGCCCTGGTGATCGCCGACCCAGATGGGGTAGTCGCGCGTCACGGTGTCGACGACAGTCGCGGCCGTGAAGCCCTGCTCCTCCACCCAGTGGCGGGTGGCCTCTCCGAGAAACGTGATCACGCCTCGCCGCGGCAGGATGACTGCCTCGCGTCCACGCCATCCGTCACCGACGAAGTCTGTGGGGTCGGCGTCATACTCCAGCAGCGGGATTCGCGACGCGTCAGCGTCGCTGTGTACGAGCGGATCGTGGCCGCCGGCACCGGTGGCAGGGTCATGCGGGGTCGGCATGCGCACATCCTGGCACGCGGACCGCTCTCGACCTGGCCAGCCACTTCCGCCACGCGATCGCCCGCCCGTGGGCGGGAAACGTACGCCGCCACCCGGCAAACCGACGCCAACTCCCGCCCATGGGCGGGAAACGTACGCCGCGACCCGGCATGCCGCCGCCAGCTCCCGCCCGTGGGCGGGAAATGTACGCCGCCACCCGGCAAACCGCCCCCAGCTCCCGCCCATGGGCGGGAAACGTACGCCGC
Organism: uncultured Austwickia sp.; assembly: GCA_934678955.1. The sequence goes on from CAKUSI010000085.1 coordinate 8,408, forward strand.
GCCCGGCGCGCCGTCCTCGCAGGTCAGTCCTCGCGGGCCCGCGGGGGACCAAGCTCCCAGGCGCGGAACGTCGTCGCGTTGGCCACGCCGACCTGGCGACCCGACGCGGACGTCATCGCCGTCAGGAAGTCCCGGGCGGACGGGTGACCCGGGATCGCGGCCAGGTAGGCCTCGTGCGCCTCCAGCGAGGCGACGCCCTTCTCGAACGCTTCCCCCGACACGTCCACGTAGTGCGTGGGCCGTGGGTCCGCCGCCGAGAGGAACCAGCGCACGCCCCACTTCGGCAGCCCCTCCTCCTTCGCCAGCTCGGGGAACACCCACGTGTTGTCGGCGTCGCGCACCCCGTCGATCGCGCACAGGCCGGCGACGCGGTGGTCGGCCTGGTTCAGCCCCCAGCCGGGCTCGACCTCCCAGGTCAGGGTGGTCACGACGTCCGGCTTGAATCGCCGGATCGCCCGCGCGATGTCGCGCCGGATGTCGAGGCCGTAGACGAGCATGCCGTCCGGGTAGTCCAGGATCGTCAGCTCGCTCACCCCGACCGCGGCGCACGCGGCGCGCTGCTCACCCGCCCGCAGCGGGCCGGTCTCCTCCGGCGGGATCTGCATACCCGCTTCGCCCGAGGTGAGCAGCAGGTACGCGACCTCCGCCCCCTGCGCGATCCACTTGGCGACGGCTGCGGAAGTGCCATATTCCACGTCGTCCGGGTGGGCCACCACGCAGAGCACGCGGCGGAAGTCCTCGTCGGGCAGGCGCTGCAGGCCGGCCGCGTTTAACTCGCTCATGAGGCGAGGCTAACCCGCCTGGGTGGAGCCGGCTGCTCCCCGGGTCGACGAGCCCGTGTCACGCAGTTGGCCGGCAGGTCCGACCACCTCGACGGGCCGTGCGCTCGGGGCCGACTGGCCGTGCGCTCGGGGCCGACTGGCCTTGCGCTCGGGCCTGACCTGCCGATGGCGGCCCAGCCGGCGGTGCCGACCGCGCGACGCACTCAGCAGCGGACGTCAGCCGGCGTAGGCGTTCATCTCATCGATGCGGCGCTGGTGGCGCGGATCGCCGGAGAACGGTGTCCTCAGGAAGGTCAGGATGATCGAGGTCGCCTCGTCGAGGGTGTGCATACGGGCGCCGACGGCGACCAGCTGGGCGTCGTTGTGCTCGCGCGCCAGGCGGGCCGTCTCGTCGCTCCAGGCCAGGGCGCACCGGACGCTGCGGACGAGGTTGGCCGCCATCTGCTCCCCGTTGCCCGAGCCCCCGAGCACGACGCCGAGCGAGCCCGGATCGTCCAGCGCGGCCTGCGCGGCCTCGATGCAGTAGGACGGGTAGTCGTCCTCGGGGTCATACGTTGTCGCGCCGTGATCGACGACCTCGAAGCCCTCGCCCGGCAGGACGTCTCGCAGCCGCTCGGCGAGTTCGAAACCGGCGTGGTCGGTACCCAGGTGGACGCGCATGAGAGCAGTCTCCTCCTCCGGCGGCTCGTACGCCTGACGCAGTGGACGGCCGGCCGACGCACCCCGAGCCCCAGCTCCGGTTCGGGCCGCGCCGCTCACGCGACCCGCGGAGGCACCCGTACCATGGCGCGATGAACGCCCAGGTGAGCGAACCGGACGAGCCTGCCGGGCCGACGCGGCCCGAGACACGCGCGCGCGTCCTCGACGCCGCGCTCGAGCTGGTCGCCGAACGGGGACTGCAGTCGCTCACCCACCGCGGGGTCGAGGCCCGGGCGCAGGTGTCGCACGGCGTCACCACCTACTACTTCAAGACCCGCGACGCGCTCATCGACGCGCTGTTGGAGCACATCTGCCAGCGACAGATCACGTGGATCACCGCGATGTATGCGGATCTCGTGGCGGAGGCCAGCGCGGACCCGGCGGGGTTCGACCGCGAGGCGTTCACCCGGCGAGGTATCGAGATGATGATGGGTGAGCCGACGCTGACCCTCGCCCGTTTCGAGCTCTACCTGCACGCCGCGCGCGACCCCCGTTTGCAGCAGATCACCGCGGAGCTGCGGCAACGTCACGTCGCGATCCAGACGCAGCTGTTCGCGGCCCTGGGGGCCCCGGACCCGCAGCTGTCGGCGAACCGGTTCCTGAGCGCCATCGAGGGGCTGCTGCTCTACCAGGCGTCCGTGCCTGAGCCGGATTTCGAGCGCTGGGCCACCCCCTACCTGATCCTGATCAGCGACGCGCTCACGAGCTTCGACCCCGATCGCTGAGCGTGCCCCAGGCCCGGGCCGTCAACCCCGTCCGTCCGCCTGGTCCGTCGACCAGTCGTCAATCCGTCGTCGGCGGCGAGGTTGGGGTGTGGATCATGGCCGTCTGCCCGTCACGACCAGTAGCCGGCGTGAACGGCGGCGGCCTCGCTCTCGACCTCGCTGAACGGGCCGAGCACCTCGATGTCCTTCTGGCCCGCTCCGAACACCTGGCGACAGGGGAGCGAGAAGGTGGGGTTCTGCTCGTGGGAGCCGGTGAGCTCCAGAAGGCGGACCTCGGTCATCCCGTAGACGACTCGACCGATGTTGCCCCAGTAGATGGCGCCCGAACACATCGCGCAGGGCTCCGCGGTGGTGTAGAGCGTGCAGTCCCAGAGGAATTCCTTGTCGTACTGCTGGGAGGCCCGTGCTGCGAGCGTCGCCTCCGCATGGCCGGTGCAGATCCGCTCGGTGATCTCGATGTTTTCCTGCTCCAGCAGGACGTTGCCGTCCTTATCCACCAACACAGCCCCAAACGGGGTGTTGCCGTGCTCGCGGGAACGTCGGGACACCTCGATCGCGCGCCGTAGGTAGTCCACGTGTGAGCCGTACGTCATAGCGGTCCCCTTGTCGAGGGTGAGAGAGCATAGGTACGAAGTACTACCAACTACTTCTCCCCACGTGGCCCTGTCGGAGGGGTACCTCAGGGCGAGAAATGATCCACGTTCGACTTGACCGCTGATGAGGCACGAGGGGCTTCCGCGGCAGTGCGCTGCCTTGCGTTCACGGGACCGCGGATGCTCCACCGGGGGCGCTGTCGTCCTCATCAGCCGCCGTCGTACTCCTCAGGAATGCAGCGGGATGCTCTGGTAGCCGCGCATCACGTAGGTGCGCCGCCGCTTCGGCGGGCCGGCGAGGCGCAGGTCGGGGACGCGGTCGAGCAGGAGCGTGAACGCGATGTCCGCCTCCAGCCGGGCCAGCGATGCGCCGAGGCAGTGGTGCGGGCCGTTCGCGAACGACAGGTGCCGACGTGCGTTGTCGCGCGTCACGTCGAGCCGTGCGGGGTCGTCGAAGACGGCGGGGTCCCGGTTCGCGCCGCCGATCATGACGGAGAGCATCACGCCGGCCGGGATGTGCGCCCCCGCGATCTCCAGGTCCTCGGCCGCCACCCGGGCGATCACCTGCACGGGCGCGTCGAAGCGCAGCAGTTCCTCGACGGCGGCCGGGATGAGGGCCGGGTCGTCGCGCAGGATGGCGAGCTGGCCCGGGTGCTGCAGCAGGGCCATCGCGCCGTTGCCGATGAGGTTGACCGTGGTCTCGAAGCCGGCCAGCACGAGGAGGCACGACAGGACGAGCAGCTCGCGCTCGGTGAGGCGGTCGTCGCCGTCGCCCTCCAGCAGCTGGGATAGGATGTCGTCGCCGGGGTTGACGCGGCGCCACGGGAGGAGCTTCTCGAAGTACGCCTGCATCTCCCCCAGCGCGGCGGTCGCCGCGCGTTGCTGGTGCGCCGGGGTGAGCGCGTCGAGGTCCGCGGCCACGTCCCCGCCCCACTTCTTGAAGCGCGCACGGTCCTGCTCGGGGATGCCGAGCAGCTCGCAGATCGCGGTGACCGGCAGCGCGCCCGCGAACGACGACATCAGGTCGAACGTCGGCTCCCGGCGTGCTTCCTCCAGCAAGCGCTCGGCCACCTCGGTGAGCCGCGGACGGAGCGCCTCGATGGAGGCGGGGCTGA
>CAKUSI010000086.1 GCA_934678955.1 uncultured Austwickia sp.
CCACCTCGCTCGGATACGCCACCTTCGACCCCGTCACGGAGTGACCCGTCGTCCCTTCACCCTCCGCCAGATCGAGTTCGCCGACGAACGCGCGGAGCCGGCTGGCAGCGGGGGCAGGAGAACGACGAGCGGTTCATGAATGGCTCGCGCCGAATAAGAGCTCCGCAGCGGTGGCACGGGCGGCCCGCGCGGCCGTACGCGGACAGCGAGCGTTCGAAGTAGCCGCTGGCGCCGTTCACGTTGACGTAGGTGGCGTCGAAGCTGGTCCCGCCCTCCTCCAGGGACGCGAGCATCACATCACGGGCGTGGTTGATGATGCGCGTGAGGGCCGGGCCAGTGAGTGCCGCGCACAGCCGCTGCCCGTGGACCCCCGCGCGCCACAGGGCCTCGTCGGCGTAGATGTTGCCGATCCCGCTGATCAAACTCTGGTCCAGCAGCGCCCGCTTCACGGCCGAATCCCTGCGCCGCATCGCGGCGATCGCCCCGGCGAGATCGAACGCCTCGTCGAGCGGGTCCGGGGCGATGTGGCTCACCGAGACCGGTATCGGACGGGCCGGCACCCCCGGCCGCGCCCACGGGTCCGACGCGAGCTCCGACCACGCCACGCCGCCGAACGTCCGCTGGTCGACGAACCGCAGCTGGGCGCCACCGTCGGCGAAGTCCCATACGGCATGCAGGTGCTTCTCCGCGGGCCGGGCCGGGTCCTGCACGAGCAGCTGGCCACTCATCCCCAAGTGCATGAGGAGCGCGGCCCCGGCCGGTTCCAGCTCGAGCCACAGATACTTGCCGCGCCGGCTCGCCGCGGTGATCTGCTGGCCCGCCAGGCGTGCCGCCAGGTCGTCGCCGCCCGGCACGTGGCGACGCACCACCCGCGCCGAGAGGAACCGCGCGGCGTCGATCCGCCGGCCCACGACGTGCTCGGCGAGCCCGCGGCGGACCACCTCGACCTCGGGTAGCTCAGGCATCACGCGGTCCGGATGGCGCGGCGGCAGGTCCAGTAGGCCATGGCCCAGGCCGGCGGCCTGCGCGAGTCCCAGGAGTCACGGGCCGATGTCGGCGGGTCCCTCGGCGGCCTCGACGTCGTCCGCGGCCTGCCGGGTGGCCGCCTGAGCGCGCCGGTCGAGCTCGGTCCAGGCGCGCTCGGCGGCGTTCTGCTCGGCCTCCTTCTTCGAAGTGCCGACGCCCTCGCCGAGCACCTCGTCGCCCACCACCGCGTGCGCGGTGAAGACCTTCTCGTGGTCGGGACCCTCCTCGCTCACGCGGTACTCCGGCGCCCCGTACGCGCCTGCGGCCGCCAGCTCCTGCAGCGAGGTCTTCCAGTCCAGCCCGGCACCCAACCGCGTCGAGGCCCGCATCAGCGGATCCACGAGATGGTGCACGAAGGCGCGCGCGGTGTCGATCCCCTGCGCGAGATAGACCGTCCCGATCAACGCCTCCACGGCGTCGGCCAGGATCGACGCCTTGTTGCGCCCTCCCGTGCTCTCCTCCCCGCGGCCGAGGAGGAGGTAGTCGCCCAGGCCGAGCGTCCGCGCCACGGCGGCGAGCGCGCGCATGTTGACGCACGCGGCCCGCAGCTTGGCCAGTTGCCCCTCGGCGAGGTGCGGGTGCTCCGCGTAGAGCGACTCGGTCACCACGAGTCCCAGCACCGAGTCCCCGAGGAACTCCAGGCGCTCGTTGTTGGGGATGCCGCCGTTCTCGTAGGCGTAACTGCGGTGGGTCAGCGCCTGCCGCAGCGACGCCTCGTCGACGCGCGCTCCGAGGATTCCGTGGATGGTCTCGGCGAGCTCGCCGACGGGGCGTTCGGCCTTGCGGGAGGCGCGTCCAGGCGAAGCCATGGCGCCCCCGGTCAGCTCTGGTGCTCGCTGCGCTCCGCGGCCGCGTAGTGGCGCCCCTTGTAGGAGCCGCAGGACGGGCACGCGATGTGCGGCATCTTGGGTGCCGCACAGATCGGGCAGGCGGTCAGCGTCGTCGCGGTGGTCTTCCAGTTGGCGCGGCGCGAACGGGTGTTGGAGCGCGACGTCTTCCGCTTCGGGACGGCCACGGGGTTACCTCTTCTTCTCTTCGGTGGGTCGCTGGCCGCCGGGCTCGCCGGCGCCCTCGGGGGCGAATCCGGCGAGTGCGGCCCAACGGGGGTCGATGTCGGCGTGCGCGTGTCCTGGTTCATCGGCCAGCCGGACGCCGCACTGGGTGCACAGCCCCGGGCAGTCGGGGCGGCACACCGGCTGGAACGGCAGCGTCGGGACGACGGCGTCCAGGAGCGCCGGCTCGAGATCGAGGAGGTCGCCGTCGAGGACGCGTTGGTCGTCCTCGTCGTCGCCCACCTCGTGCAGATGATCCGCGCGGTCCGGGTAGACGTACAACTCCTGCAGCGGCGCCTCGACGGCGTACTCGACGCCCTCCAGGCAGCGGACGCACGAGCCGCGCGCGACCGAGCGGACCGTGCCCGAGGCGAGCACGCCCTCCAGCACGGACTCCAACCGCACGTCGAGGTCGATCGGCTCCCCAGCCGGGATCGCGATGACGTCGGTGCCGACATCCTGGTTGAGGGTGACCGTGCAGGACACGTCCTCCATCGCGCCCGGCTGTCGGCGCAGCGCCCGGGTGTCGAACACCAGGGGCGCGCGCGCGTCGAGCGTGGTCATGGGGGTCGCATCCTTACTGTCACCGCTGTCGTGACGGTCACCGCTGTCGTGCATGGGGATCGGGAGCGTCGGGACGCATGGCCCCGGGACGCTCGTCGGCGGAACCGACGGGCCGGACCGGACGGTCGCGCTCGCGGCGTGACACCGGCGTCCCACCTTACCGTCCGCTGCGCACTCGCCCCAAATGGCGCCGAACTGCGGCGCACGCCCCCTTCGTATGACGGCAGCACGAGACGGCAGCGCGAGGGCGCGTCGCGGCGCCGGCCACGAGAGCAGGTATGCCTCGCCACTCAGGCCGAATCGCGGAGCCGCTCCGTCAGCGCCGCCAGCACCGGCGCGCTCACCAGCTCGGACACGTCGCCGCCGAAGCGGGCGACCTCCTTGATCAGCGAGCTCGACACCTGCGTGTAGCGGGGCTCACCCGGCAGGAACAGGGTCTCCACGCCGGTGAGATGCCGGTTCATGACGGCCATGGGGAGCTCGTAGGCGTAGTCGGTCTCGCCGCGCAGGCCCTTCACGATGGCCTGGATGCCCATCTCGGTGCAGACGTCGACCAGCAGCCGGTCCGAGAACGAGACCACGCGGAAGCGATCGGCCCCCTGTCCGTCGCCGGCCGCGAGCTCGGCCAACTCGCCCTCCAACAACGCCACTCGTTCGGCCGGCGTGAACAGCCCCTGCTTGGCGGGGTTGAAGAGCACGGCGACGACGACCTCGTCGTAGAGCGCTCCGGCCCGGCGGATCACGTCGAGATGCCCGAGGGTGACCGGATCGTAGGAGCCAGGACAGACGCAGCGGCGCACGGTGCTCATCGCCGCAACCTATCCCGACCCGACGCCCGGGCACGCGATAACCCATGCCACCTCTCGGGGCCTCACCGTCAGGCCGCGAGATCGGTCCGCAGGTCGTGCACGGTCGGCTGGGTCACCGCGTCGCCGTTGCGCAGGATGGCCGTCGGGACGATCTCCACGCCGCCGTTCACGTCCCGCACGAACGCGGCCGCCTCGTCGTCGGCCCACACGTTGACCCATAGAACATGCCGGCAGGCGGGACCGAGGGCGGAGCGCAGCCGGAGGCAGTGGTAGGAACCCGGTCGCCAATACACGACCACCGACCCGTCCCGCACATGCCGCTGCTGGGCGTCCCAATGGGACAGCGAACGATCGCCGCGCATCGGCGAGGACAACCACGCCCCGACCGCGGCGACGGCGAAGACGAGGAATGCGAGCCACGGATGGCCACCGCCCACCAGCACCCCGACGCCGACGAGCCCCACGATCGCCCACAGGCTCGCGTGGCGCCACCGGGCGCGATGGGACCTACTCACTCGGGGCAGCCTAGCCCGGTGTCAGGGACGAACCGGCCGCTCAGGGCCTTCCGGACAGCTTTGTAACGAACCCGCAACCTGCCGGTCGGCCGAGCGGGCATCGTTGCGGTTCAACGGTCGTCCGGCACCATTCGGGCATACCAGATCCGGGTGTCGCCATACCGCCGCTCCCCGACCGCGACCATCCCCGAGGGCAGGGCGGGCTCCGGGCTACGGCCCGACCGTTCGATGACGATCGTTGCCTCGGGCGCGAGCCAGCCGCGGGCCGCCAGCGCGGCCAGGTCTTCGGCGAGCGCCTCCTCGGAGAGCTCGTACGGGGGATCCAGGAAGACGAGGTCGTACGGTGGGCCTGGGGCGCTGAGGACGGAGCGCACGCTCCCGACACGTACGCCCACCTCCGGACCCCGATCGCCGTCGGACGCGCACGCGGCGCGCACCTGCTCGGCGTTGCGCCGCGCGAGGCCCGCGACGCGGGCGGCCGACTCGACGAGCAGGACGCTGGCCGCGCCCCGGCTGGCGGCCTCGAGTCCGAGAGCCCCGGACCCCGCGTAGAGGTCCAGCACTCGCGCGCCCGCCACCACGTCCTCGTGTTCCAGCCGGGAGAAGACCGCCTCGCGCACGCGCTCGCTCGTCGGCCGGGTCGCGACACCGCCGGGGACCTGCAAGCGGGTTCCGCCGGCCCGGCCGGCCACGATGCGGGTCATCAGCCCCGCTCCAGGAACCGGGCCTCGTCGTGCGCCAGCAGCTCTTCGACCGAGCGGGCCAGCTCAGGGTGGCCGGCCAAGGTCGGGTCCGCCGCCACCAGAACCTGGGCGTCCTCACGGGCCTGGGCGATGAGCGTCTCGTCGGTCCGCACGCGCAGCACCCGCAGCGACGACCGGCCACCGCTCTGGGAGGCGCCGAGCACGTCCCCCTCGCGGCGCTGCTCGAGGTCGAGCTGGGAGAGGGCGAAGCCGTCGAGCGTGGCGGCGACCGCCGCCAGTCGCTCTCGCGCGGAGGGGGCCTCGCTGCTGGTGGCGAACAGCGCCAGGCCCGGTGCCGACCCGCGACCGACCCGTCCGCGGAGCTGGTGGAGCTGGGACACCCCGAAGCGATCGGCATCGAGGACCACCATCACCGTCGCGTTCGGCACGTCGACGCCCACCTCGATGACGGTCGTCGACACCAGCACGTCGATCTCCCCGCCCGCGAAGGCCCGCATCGTCGCGTCCTTCTCCTCCGGGGCCAAGCGCCCGTGGACCATCTCGATCCGCAGTCCCGCAAGGGACGGGAGCTCCCGCAGCTCCTGCAGGGTCTCCAGGACACCCCGGGCGGGTCTCGGCTCCGCGCCGGCGTGGCGGCCCGGATCGGGGTGCCGGCCGCGGGCGGTAGGTTCCTCGCTGCCCCACTCTGCGTCGAACCCCTCCTCGTCGGGGTCACCGCCGGCGGCGGGTTCGGGGAGTTCGTCCTCGGCGGCCGCGGCCCCCGTCGCCTCGTCGCCGATGCGGGGGCAGACAACGTACGCCTGGTGACCGGCCGCGACCTCCTCGGCGACCCGCTCCCAGGCCCGCTCGTACCACCGAGGGTTGTCCACCACGTGCGACGTGATCGGGGAGCGCCCGCTCGGCAGCTGCGCCAGCGTGGAGGTGTCCATGTCCCCGAACACCGTCATCGCGACCGTGCGCGGGATCGGCGTCGCCGTCATCACGAGTACGTGCGGCGTGCGCTCGTCGCGGGCCTTGACCCGCAGCGCGTCCCGCTGCTCGACGCCGAAGCGATGCTGCTCGTCCACCACCACCAGGGCGAGGTCGGCGAAGCTCACCTTCTCCTGCAGCAGGGCATGGGTCCCGACGACGATGCCCGCCTGCCCGGAGGCAGCCTCCAACAGGGCGCTCTTGCGCGTGGCGGCCGGCTGCGAGCCGGTGAGCAGGGCGACGCGCGTGCCGTTGTCGGCTCCGCCGAGCAGGCCGCCCTCGGCGAGGTCGCCCAGCATCGCCGTGATCGAGCGGTGGTGCTGCGCCGCGAGCACCTCGGTGGGCGCGAGGAGCGCCGCCTGGCCGCCCGCGTCGACGACCGCCAGCATCGCGCGGAGGGCGACGACGGTCTTGCCGGAGCCGACCTCACCCTGCAGGAGACGGTTCATCGGGTGCGCGCAGGCCATGTCGGCGAAGATCTCGTCGCTCACCTCCCGCTGCCCGTCGGTGAGGGAGAAGGGCAGCCTCGCGTCGAAGGCGGCCAGGATCCCGTCGTGGACCGGGGTGCGCGGGACCGCGACCGCGTCGTGCTGCTGGGCGCGGCGCCGAGCCAGCACCATCTGCAGCACGAACGCCTCCTGGAACTTCAGCGCGTGGCGCCCCCGGTAGGCCTCCGCGTGGTCCGCCGGGGCGTGCACGAGCCGCATCGCCTCCGCGAGCTCCGGCAGGTGTCGCGCGGCGCGGACCTCCGACGGCACCGGGCCGGGGGTCGGGCCGAGCCGCAGCAGCACGGATTCGACGAGGCGGGTGATCGTGAAGCTGGGCAGCTTCGGCACGTCGAGGTAGACGGGGTAGACGGTGGAGGCTTCGGCGGCGGCGTCCGACTGGTCGTCCGAATCCTCGCCGAACATCTCGTACGCGGGGTGGGTGAGCTGCCACCTGCTCCCGTACGAGCTCACCTGGCCCGCGAAGATCCCCCACCGACCGGGCACCAGCTTCTTGTCATGGCCATAGGGCTTGAAGAACGTGAGGTCGATCTCGTGTGGCCCGGTGGCGACCACCACCGTGAGCAGCTCGCCACGCCGGCGGCGCATCGAGCGCCGCTGCGCCGAGCGCACCTGGCCGGTGAAGACGACCGGGGCTCCCGGTTGCAGCGCCCCGAGGTCGGCGTGCCGGTCCAGGTAGCGACGGGGCAGGAACCACAGGAGATCCTCCACGGTCTCCAGCCGGCGGTGCGTGCGCAGCTGGGTCGCCGCGAACGCGTCGACGACCGAGGTCAGCGGCGTCTCCAGGCCGACCGCCACGACTCACTCCACCCCCACCAGGAGGTCGTACGCGATCGGGTCGCCCTCGATCCGGCACACCTCCACCTCGGGGTAGGCGACCTTCAGGCGGGCGGCCACGCCGCGGGCCAGCCGCGACCCCGCGCTCCCCCCGGAGACCAGGGTCACCAGGTCGGCGCCGTCCCCGATGAGGGCGCGCACCAACTCATCCGCCAAGACGTCGGGGTCCTCACCGATCCCGATGGCCTCCTTGCCGGCATAGGCCACCACGTCTCCCGGGGCGCACGCCCCCGCCGCGGTCGTCGCGTGTCGCGTCGCGCGAACGATGAGACCCGAGCGGCACGACCGCGCCGCCTCGACCATCCGCTCGGCGAGCTCGGCCGGGTCCGCGTCGGGATCGAACAGGGCCAAGGCCGCCAGCCCCGCCACGGCCGAGCGGGTGGGAACCACGAGCGTGGCGAGCCCCGCCTCGTCGGCCAGCCGCCCGGCCGCCTCGGCTGCCAGGAGGGTGTCGTCGTGGTTGGCCATCAGGATCACCGTGTCCGCCGGCATGCCCTGGCGGGCCGCCAGCAGCTCCCCCGTGGTCGCCCGCCGGCCCGGTGAGGAGGTGACCACGTGCGCGCCGAGGCCGGACATGACCGCGGACAGATTCGGACCAGAGGCGCAGGCGATGACGCCGGTCCGCGCCGTTCGAGGCGCCGGGGGACGGTCCTGCGGTCGGGGCTCCTGCTCGTCGGTCGCGCCCAGCCACGACACGCGGACGCCCTCGGGGCGGCCGAGGTCGAAGCACACCTCGATGGCCGCGCCCGGCTCGTCGGTGTGCACGTGCACGGTCGCCACCGTGTCGTCCCCCGCCAGCACCACCGCGTCCCCCAGCGAGGTCAGACTGTCGCGCAGTGCCTCGCGCGCGGAGGAATCCAGACCGCGGACCACATACATCACCTCGTATGCCCCGTCGCCGCCGAGGTGCGGCAGCGTCGGGGGCTGGGCCGGGCCGAGCCGCCCCAGATCGACCCGGCGCCCGGTGACCACCTCGACCAGGGTCGCCAGGATGACCACCAGGCCGGCCCCACCTGCGTCGACGACCCCGGCCCGCCGAAGCAGCGGCAGGCGATCGGGGGTCTTCGCCAACGAGTCCCGTGCCCCCTCCAAGGCCGCCTCCACCACCCCGCCGAGGTCGGCGCCGGCGGAGAGGGCGTCGGCGGCGGACACCGCCGCGTCGTCGGCGACCGTGAGGATGGTGCCCTCCACCGGGTCGCTCACGCTCTCGCGCGCGCTCCACCGGCCAAGATCCAGCGCGGCGGCCACACCGGCGCCGCCGAGACCGAGGCGATCCGCCTCCCGGTCCGCCCGGATTCCCTCCGCCACGCCTCGAAGGAACTGGCTAAGGATCACCCCCGAGTTGCCCCGCGCGGCCAGCAGGGCCTCGCGCACGAGCGCGTCGGTCGCTTGCGACAGCCGCGGATCGGCCGGTTCCACGCCACGTTCCAACAACCGCTCCAGGGCGGTGGACCAGGTGAGGTAGAGGTTCGTGCCGGTATCCCCGTCCGGGACCGGGAAGACGTTGAGCGCATCGATCTCCGCGCGATGCACGGCGAGCGCCTGGCGCACGGCGAAGAGCCAGCGCCACCCCGCCGGCGCGTCCAGACGGGCGAGCGTCGTCACCGGCACCTCCTCTGCGCGTCTACGCCTGGCCGAAGGCTAACGGCCGGGGCGCTTCGGCGGGCCGCGCGCCCCCGGCCCGCCGGGGTGGGACCTCGGCATGTCCGCGACGGCATTTGGGGTCCTGCCGCGTCCTCCGATACCCTGTCAAGGTTCCCCGCGCGTGCTCGCCGTGCCCCTGCGCGGCCCACGGCAGCGATCGCCGGTTTCGCATCGACGATCTCGTGCGGGTCCAGTTCATCGTCCGTCGTTTCAACGAGGAGTTCTCCCGTGGCTTCCACCTGCGACGTCTGCGGCAAAGGCCCGACCTTCGGCCACAGCATCTCGCACTCGCACCGTCGCACGAAGCGCCGGTGGATCCCCAACATCCAGCGCGTGAAGGCCACCGTCGCCGGCACGCCCAAGCGTCTCAACGTGTGCACGTCCTGCCTCAAGGCCGGCAAGGTCACGCGCTGAGCTGATCCTTCGCGTACGCCGCTCCCGTCGTCCGGGGGCGGCGTTTCGCTTGCCCTGCCCGGCCCATCGTCCCGGCCCGCGCCGCCACTTGGTCCGGCCGCCCTTCAGCCGGCGAAATGATCCCAGCCGCCCCCGCCCCGCGGGACGCCATCGACCGTGACGCCGCTGCCGGAGCACACAGCGCCGATCGCCCTCCACCCTTCCGGGAGCCGCACGTCCGGCGGGAAGGTGGCGAGCAGCGAGTGCTCCTCACCGCCGGTCAGGGCGCACTCCAGCGACGCCGCATGGCCCAACACATCGGCCATGGCCGCCACGTCCTGCGCCAGCAGCGCGGAATCGATGGCGAAGAGAGCCCCGCTCGCGGCCGCCATCCGCCCGGCGTCCCGGATCAGCCCGTCGCTGAGATCGAGCATCGCGGTCGCGCCGGCGTCGGCGGCGATCGGGCCCTGATGGTAGGGGGCAACCGGCGCCAGATGGACGTCGACCAGCCCCCGCACGACCGGATCGTCCTGCGCTCCTCGGCCCTCGACCAGCAACGCGAGGCCGGCGGCCGAACGCCCCAGCGTCCCGGCCACCGCCAGGACGTCACCGTCTCGCGCGCCCGACCGGAGCACGGGCGCGCGGCCCTGCAGGTCGCCGAACGCCGTGATCGAGACGGTCAGTTGCCCGGCCGGCGCGCCGCTGAGATCCCCGCCCAGCACCGGACAGCCCGCCGCTGCCGCCGCCCGCCCGATCCCTCTCGCCAGATCCTCGGCCCACGCCAAGGGGGTCTGGGGGTCTGCCAGCAGCGTCACCACGAGACCGAGCGGCACCGATCCCATCGCGGCGACGTCCCCCAGGTTCTGGGCGACGGACTTGGCGCCCACCTGCGCGCCGGTGGACCACTCGTCGAGCCAGTCAGGCCCCCGGGTCATGGCGTCCGTCGTGACGACGATGCGCCCGTCGGGCGTCGCGAGCACCGCCGCGTCGTCACCCGGGCCGATCAGCACGCGAGGATCCTCGCTGCGCATCATCGGCAGGATGCGCGCCAGCAGCCCCTCCTCGGACACGTCGGCGAGGCAGGTGGGACGTGCGTCGGCGTGCATGGGCATCCGTTCGTGGTTGCGGCGGGCAGACGCGGCGAGGGGTCGGCGCGCGAATCCCCGCACGTTATCGTGCAGGCAGGCCCGCAGGCGAGACCCCACGACCCACCGGCAGGAGGGCCACCATGGTCCAGGCGTACATCCTGATCCAGACCCACGTCGGCCGCACCCGCGAGGTGTCCGCGGCGCTCGCCGGCATCCACGGGGTGCTCGAGCACGCCGAGGTGGCGGGCCCGTACGACGTCATCGGCAAGCTGCAGACCGGCACGGTCGAGGAGTTGGGGTCGCTGGTCATCGCCCGCATCCAGGAGGTGCCCGGCATCCTGCGCACCACCACATGCACGGTGGTCTCGTGACGCGGCGGTGGATCGTGGGGATCGCGGTGCTGGCCCTCGCGGCGGCGCTGGCCGGGGGCGCCTGGCTGGTGATCCGGTCGCGCGGCGTGTCGGCGGCTGCGGCCCCCGATGCGGGCGACCCTGCGTGCGCCCAAGTGGCCGCCCGATGGCCCGCCTCGGTCGGCGGGAAGGCGAGGGTGGCGGTCCGCGACGACCCGCCCGCGGTGGCGGCGTGGGGCGACCCGGCGATCATCGCCCGTTGCGGGGCCGCGACGCCGGGGCCGACCACGGACGATTGCATCGCCGCCGACGGGATCGACTGGGTCGGGCGCCGCGTCGGAGGCGGCATGGTCTTCGTCAGCTACGGGCGGGCACCGGCGGTCGAGGTGTTGGTGCCGGAGCAGTACGCTCCCGAGCCTCTGGTGCTCGGCGCGTTCGCGGAGGCCGCCCGCGCGATCCCGCAGGGACCGCACCGCTGCCGCTGAACGCCGGCCCGGTCAGCGTCGCGGCGGTCAGCGGAGCCCGACCGGGCGCTCCAGGGCCAGCTGGATCAGCTCGGAGACCAGCTGCGGGTAGGACAGGCCGCTCTTCTGCCAGACGTGGGGGTACATCGAGCTCGGGGTGAACCCCGGCATCGTGTTGATCTCGTTCAGCGTGATCGTGCCGTCCGGCCCGTAGAAGAAGTCCACCCGGGCCAGGCCCTCGCAGGCTCCGGCGGCGAACGCCTTCAGCGCCATCTCGCGCATCGCTCGCGCGTCGTCCACCGGCAGATCCGCCGGGCAGGAGAGCGTCACGCCGTCCTCGGCGATGTACTTGGCCTCGAAGTCGTAGAACGCGTAGCCCTCCCCCACCAGCACCTCGCCGAGCTCACTCGCCCGGTCGGGACCGCCGCGGCCCTGCAGAACGCCGCACTCGATCTCCCGGCCGGGGATGCCCTGCTCGACCAGTACCTTCGGGTCGTGGCTGCGGGCCTCCTCGATCGCCGCCTCCAGACCCGATGCCTCGGTCACGCGCGTGATGCCCATGCTGGACCCCGCCCGGCACGGCTTGACGAAGACCGGGAACTCCAGCGCCGCGCACTGGGCGAGCACCCCGGCGCGGTCAGTGCTCCAGCGACGGTCCGGCACCATCACGTACGGCCCGATCGGAAGCCCCGCCGCCGCGAAGGTGAGCTTCATGAACTCCTTGTCCATCATGACCGCCGACGACAGCACCCCGGCGCCGACGTACCGCAGGCCGGCGAGCTCGAGCAGCCCCTGGATCGTGCCGTCCTCGCCGAACGGGCCGTGCAGCACCGGGACGACGACGTCGATCGGGCCGAGGTCCAGCGGCTCCGCGCCGGGCCGCAGCTGGAGCACGTTGCGCTCCGGGGACGCGAGCGGTATGACGACGCGGGGCCGGTCCTCTCGCACGTGCGGCAGCTCGGCTCCGGAGAAGGACAGGTCGCTCAGGTCGTCGTGCTCGCGCACCCAGAGGCCGTCGCGGGTGATCCCGATGGGCAGCACGTCGAAGGCGTCCCGATCGATCGCGGCGACCACGCTGGCGGCGGTCACGCAGGACACGGCGTGTTCGGAGGAGCGGCCCCCGAAGAGCACTGCGACACGGGGGCGGCGGGGCTGGCTGGCGCTCATCCCGGCCGACTCTACGCGCTCACCACCGCCCGCAGCCCTCGAGTCGCGGGCCGCTCAGCTCTTCTCCGACTTCAGCTCTCGGGACATCAACGAGACCGCGATGAGCGCCGGGTGCTGCCCGTCGTGCAGGACCGCCACCACCGCCTCGACCAGCGGGGTGTCCACCCCGTGGGCCTGCGCGAGGGCGAAGATCGCCTCGCTGGAGCGCACCCCCTCGGC
>CAKUSI010000087.1 GCA_934678955.1 uncultured Austwickia sp.
CACCCACTCCGCCGCTGGCGCCGGTCGCCGAACCCGTCGGGATCTGCTCACCCTCGAAGGCGGAGGCCTCGCTGACCTGGCCCGCGGCGCCGATCTGGGTCGACGCGGCGACGTCGTCGATGTAGGGCTCGGCCAGCGGGCGCGCCCACGGGTCCTCCTGCTCCGCGGCCTTCTTGTTGAAGAACCACGCCGCCGCGCCAGCGGCGCCGAGGATCCCCAGCGTTGCCATCAGGCCGGAGACGATGCCACGGCCGGTCTTCTTGGTCGTGGCCACGGCCTCTCCGCGCAGCACGCGGGCCGCGTCGCTCGCGCGATGGGCGGCCTCGGAGTCGCTGATCCGGCGCATGGCCTCGAACCCGACTAGCTGAGAACCGCCGAGCGCCGAGGACACGGCCGACGCCACCTTGGGCAGCGTGTCGTTCGCGAACTGGTCCTTGGCGTCGACGAGCTTGGGCAGGTAATCCGCCTCGACGTGGTGGCGCGCGTCCGTGATCCGCGGGCCGACGACCGAGCGGGCGTCCTGGAGGTGCGGCGCGACGGCGGAACGGGCGCTCTCGATCCTGGGCGCCGCGAGCGCCTTACCGTGTTCGGCTTGCTCGTCGATGAGCGACTTCGCGCGCGAGGCCACAGGGCGGATGGCGCTCTTGATCCCTTCCACCGTGGGGACCGAGACCTGGCGGGTTTCGACGGCCGGAACAGTTACCTTCTGGCTCTTACGGTTGAACACGGGGTCTCCTCGCTATGGATTCCGACGAGCCCCTGACCACGCAGAGGCCTTCGTTCCCATCCTGCCGCTACCTGGCCGAAGGGCCAACCCCAAGCGGCGTGGGATCGTCCGATCCCCTCGGCCTCACGCTCACCGCTGCTGCGGGCCCGCGCCGTGGCCTCCCACCTCGCCCCACCTTCTCGCCGTCGGGCGCGGTGTCGGGCGCGCATGGAAGTATGAGCGGCATGAACGTCACGCTGCACACCAACCATGGCGACATCAACATCGCCCTCTTCCCCGACGCGGCCCCCCAGACGGTCGACAACTTCGTCGGTCTGGCGGAGGGGTCGAAGGACTATAAGGACGACGCCGGTCGATCCAACCCCACCCCCTACTTCGACGGGCTGGTCTTCCACCGCATCATCCCGGGGTTCATGATCCAGGGCGGCTGCCCGCTGGGACAGGGCTTCGGCGGGCCCGGATACACCTTCAACGACGAGATCCATCCGGACAAGAACTTCACGAAGCCCTACATCCTCGCCATGGCCAACGCGGGCGTCCGC
The DNA here is from genome assembly GCA_934678955.1 of uncultured Austwickia sp. The sequence goes on from CAKUSI010000087.1 coordinate 1,270, forward strand.
GGCGGCAAGGGCACCAACGGGTCCCAGTTCTTCATCACGGTGGCCCCCACCACCTGGCTCCAGGGCAAGCACACGATCTTCGGCGAGGTGGCCGACCAGGAGTCGCGTGACGTGGTCGACAAGATCGCCGCCGTGCCCACCGGCCCGCAGGACCGCCCGGTCGAAGACGTCGTGATCGACAAGGTCACCGTCACGAAGTGACGGCACCCCCGCGGTGACCGGCACCCGCAGCGCAGGAGCCCCACGGACCCGATGAGCACCCCACCCAGCCCGTACGGCGAAGCGCTGCCGGCATCCGGCCCGACATGTCCGCGCCACCCGGACCGGGTCAGTTACATCTCGTGCCAGCGGTGCGGGCGCCCGACCTGCCCGGAGTGCCAGGTGCCGGCCGCGGTTGGGGTGCACTGCGTGGACTGCGTGGCGACCGCCCGCCGCAGCAGGTCGCCGCACCTGCGGCGGGCGCAAGCGGCGCACGATCCCCCGTACGTCACCTACGGGTTCGTGGGGCTCATCGTGGCCGTGTACGTGGGGCAGCTGGCGTCGTCGACGGTGACGTCGGCGCTCGCCCTCATCCCCGCGCTGGCCTTCTCCGAGCCGTGGCGGATCCTCACGAACGTTCTGGTGCACTCACCGACCTTCCCGCTGCACCTGGCGGGCAATGCCCTCATGATCGCCCTCCTCGGCCGGCTCGTCGAAGCGGCCGTGGGACACGCGCGCTACGCGGCGCTGTGTCTCGCGGCAACCCTCGGCGGGTCGGCCGCGGTGCTGTGGGCCAACGCTCCCCCCGCCGGCCCGGGCCAGCTCGGCTGGATCTCCTCTTATCTGGGCGCGTCGACGATCGCGTACGGCCTGATGACGGCGCTGATCGTCATGGCGGTCTTCGGGCAGGGGGATCTGCGGGGGCTCATGACCCTCCTGATCATCAACCTGGTCATCACGTTCGTGGTCCCGAACGTCTCGTGGGAGGGGCACCTGGGCGGCGGAGCCGCGGGCGCACTCGCCATGGGCGGGATCGCGCTGATGCGGCGCGCACGGGTCAGGCGCGGTGGTCCCCCCTCCTCGGCCAGCAGGGCCGAGTGGATGTGGCTGGCGGGGCTGATCGTGGTCTTGGCCCTCGCCTGCGTCGCCCGCTTCGCGCTCGTGCCCCAGCTGTGGGGCGGCGCGCTCTGAGCGGGCGAACCTCTCCGCTGCGTCGTGCCCGTGAGTCCAACCCAGCGTCCAGGGTCATCACCTGCGTCCGAACCGGGTCATCACCTGCGTCCGAACCGGGTCATCGCCTGCGTCCGAACCGGGTCTTCGCTTGCGTCCGAACCGGACCGCCGGGGTTTGTCACGGTGCGAAGTCATCGAGCGCACAACGATTCTCACGTCTTCCGCGGCTGTGATTCCACGCTTGTGATTACAGGTGTGTCATTCATCCCCAGATGTGGACAACTCTGTGGATAACGCTGCGACCGGCACGGGGTGCCGGGCGGGCAGAGTGCGGCGTGCTGGGCGGGCAGAGTGCGGTTCGTCGAGCTTCCCACGCGGACCCCGTACCCTTGGGGTGTGACGTAACCCGCGCGCGTCGCGGAGCCGAGAACGAGGAGAACGCCGTGTCCGACCCGCAGCCCGCGAAGAAGGCCACCCCGACGAGCGTGCGACGCCCCGTGTCCGGGGGGTCGCCGACGAGCGTGCGGCGCCCGCTGCGAGGCCAGGACAAGGCCCCCGCGGGGCAGAACGCCGGCAACCCGACGTGGTACGCCCCCGTCATGCTGGGTCTGATGCTGATCGGGCTGGTGTGGATCGTCGTGTTCTACCTGACGGCCGGGGCTTTCCCGATCGCGGCCTGGGGCAACTGGAACCTCGGCGCGGGCTTCATCCTGATCATCGCCGGCTTCCTCATGACCACGAACTGGCGTTGACCGCGTCGTCGACGACACGTGGCCTGGGCTGACGACGGCACCCGGGGTCACCGATTGGCGTCGACTGCTGGCGTTCGCCGCTCCCGCGCCGATGGACGAGTGTGAGCACCCGTCACCGTGGCTCGGCCGGCCGAGCCGTCGGCCTGCTCGGCGAGCTGCTCCTCACCGTCGGGACGCTCGTGCTGCTCTTCGTCGCCTGGCAGGTGTGGTGGGTGACGGGCACCTCGAGCCGCGCGTCCGCCGAGGTGGTGGACGGGTTGTCGGCGCAGTTCGCGAGCGCTGCACCCGCGCCGCCCCCGCAGGACTCCACCGACCTCACCGACCGGCCCCCTGCCATCACCCCCCGCCCCGTCCCCGGCGGCGGCACCACGCTGCGCAGCCCGGACATCGAGACGGGGAGCTCCTTCGGCATCGTGACGGTCCCCCGCTTCGGCAATGGTCCCCAGCCCATCCTGCAAGGGACGGGCACCGCGCAACTGGACCGGGGGGTCGGTCACGAACCCACCTCCGCCATGCCGGGGCAACTCGGCAACTTCGCCACCGCAGGGCACCGCGACACCTACTCGCACCCGTACAACCGCATCGACGAGCTCCGCACGGGCGACGCCGTCGTCGTCGAGGTCGCCGACGGCTGGGCGATCTATCGGGTGCGCTCCGGGCGGATCGTGGAGCCCTGGCAGGTGGAGGTGTACGCCCCGGTGCCGGACCGCCCCGGCGCAACCCCCAGACAGTCGTGGATGACGCTCGTCGCCTGTGAGCCGCACTGGACGGCGCTGCGCCGCTGGGCGGTCCACGCGCTCCTGGACGAGTGGGTGCCGCGCACGGCGGATGCGCCAGCCGTCGCCGATCACTCTCAACTCGTGGAGGCCCTGGCCCCACCGGGATCCTGACCCGATGTCTGCCCGTCATCTCCCCGTCGACCCCACCCGCGACATCGCAGGACGACAACGCGAGGAGGAGGAACCGTGTACGCCGCCCTCTGGCGCCACCTGCCCGGCCCCACCGCACTGCGGGTGGCGGTCTGCCTCCTGCTGATCGTGCTCGTCGTGGCCGCCTGCTTCACGTGGATCTTCCCGTGGATCGCCGCGCACCTCCCGGTCAACGATCCGTCCCTGGCGGGCGCCGCGGCGGCTCCTCGTACGATCGTGGCGTGAACTCCCCGCGCATCCTGGTGGTCGACAATTACGACAGCTTCGTCTATACGATCGTCGGCTACCTGCAGCAGCTTGGTGCCGTCTGCGACGTACGCCGCAACGACGCCGTGGAGCCGGGGGAGGCGGAGCCGTATGACGGCGTGCTGGTTTCGCCCGGGCCGGGGACGCCTCAGGAGGCCGGGGTGTCGATGGACATGATCCGTTGGTGCGCCGACCATGGCCGACCGATGCTCGGCGTCTGCCTGGGCCATCAGGCGCTCGGTGCCGTGTACGGGGCCACGATCCATCGAGCCCCCGAGCTGCTGCACGGCAAGACGTCCCCGATCGAGCACGACGGCACCGGCGTGCTGGCCGGGCTCCCGGATCCGTTCACCGCGACGCGCTACCACTCGCTCGCCATCGACCCGGCGACCCTGCCCGCTGAACTGCTCGCGTCGGGCCGCACCGGCAGCGGCGTGATCATGGCGGTGCGGCACCGTGAGCTGCCGCTCCACGGGGTGCAGTTCCACCCCGAGAGCGTGCTGACCGAGCGGGGGCACCTGCTGCTCGGCAACTGGCTCGCGATGTGTGGGCTGCCAGGTGCCGTCGAGACGGCCGGCAGCCTGAGCCCGCTGGTCGGCCGGACCGCGACTCCGGCGGTGGGCGCGCTGCGGGCCTGACGCACCCGCCGCGGCGCGATGCGTGCCCTTCTCGAGATTGCGCTAGCCCTCGGGCGTCAAGGTCCCCACCGGCGAGGTGGGTGAGGGCGGCGCCGGCGGTGACGGCGTGACCGTGACCGTCTGAGTGACGGTCGGGATCGGGGTGGGGCGCACGGCCACGACCACCGCGCGCACCGTCGTGCCCTGCGGGACCGAGACACCCGAGTACTCGTGCTGGATCACCGTGCCCGGCGCTCCGCCAGAGTTCACGACGCTGACCTGCATGCGCAGGCCGAGCTTGGTCAACGTCGCCAGGGCCTCCGACTGGGCGACGCCGACCAGGTTCGGGACCCGTACCTTGCCGGTGCTGATGCGCACGGTGACCGTCGAACCTTCCTGGACCATGGCGTCCTTGGCCGGGTCGGTCGACACGACGGCGTCGGCGCCGAGCTCATAGCTGTCGACGAGCTCCCAACTCACCTGGAGTCCGCGGCTGTCCAGCTTGGCGGCAGCCTCGTCGCGGTGGAAACCGAAGAGGTCGGGCACCTGGACGGTCCCGGGGCCGGAGGACACGTCCAGCAGCACGCGACTGCCCGACGGGGCCTCGCGGCCCCCGTCGGGGGACTGCTGGACGACGACGTCGCGCGCCGCGCGGTTGGAGACGTAGCGCAGGTCGGAGCCGAAGCCGGCGTTCGACAGTTCCCCCTGGGCCACTTGGAGCGGCTTGTTGCGCACGTCGGGGACGGTCACACCCGGCGCGGAACCCAACCGGCCTTGGGCCGCGAGCACCCCGACCGTCACGAGCACCAGCGCCAGCAGGACCACGAGCGCGGTCACGACCCGGCGTCGGGACCGGCGCGCCGTGATCGGGGGGAACGAGCTGGTCACCTCATCCGCTCGGGCGGGTGGCGCCACCGGCGGCGGGGGAGCGGGAGGATGCGGTTCCTGCACGTCCTCGCTCGGCAGGACGGACAAGGTGGCCTCGCTGGGGCGCTTGCCGGAGGCCACCGCCTCCAGGTCGGCGGCGAACTCGCCGGCGCTGTGGTACCGCGCGTCGGGCTCTTTGGCCAGCGCCCGCAGGGTCACCGCGTCCAGGTCCTGGGGCAGCTGCGAGCGGTAGGTGGACGGCGCCTCGGGCGGAGTACCGACGTGTTGGTAGGCGATGGCGAGCGGGCTGTCACCCAGGAAGGGCGGGCGCCCGGTGAGCAGTTCATACAGCACGCAGCCGGCGGCGTAGATGTCCGTGCGGGCGTCGATCGGCTGGCCCTGCGCCTGCTCGGGGGAGAGGTATTGGGCGGTGCCTACGACGACGGCGGTGTTGGTCAGGGTTGCGGCCGTGTCCGCGATCGCCCGGGCGATCCCGAAGTCCGTGAGCTTCACCGCCCCGGTCGAGGACACCATGACGTTGGCGGGCTTGATGTCGCGGTGCACGATGCCGTGCGCGTGTGAGTAGCCGAGCGCTCGCAGGGTGGCGGCCATGACACGGGCCGCCTCGGCCGGCTCCAGCGGGCCGCCGCGCTCGTGCAGGAGTTCGCGCAGGGTGTGGCCGCGCACGTACTCCATCACGATGAACGGCACCGCAAGGTCGGCGCCGCCCAGCTCGGTCGTCGTGTCCTCCCCGGAGTCGTAGACGGCCACGATCGAGGGGTGATTCAGTCCGGCGGCCGACTTCGCCTCCCGGCGAAACCTGGTCAGGAACGCGTTGTCGCGCGCGAGATCGGCGCGCAGGACCTTGATGGCCACCTCGCGGTTGAGTCGCGCGTCCCAGCCTGCGTGGACCTCGGCCATACCGCCACGCCCGATGAGCCGGCCGACCTTGTATCGGCCGACCAGCACGCGTTGCGTCTCCACCGGAATTGCCCTATCCCTTCCCGTATCGACGTCCGTGTTCTGACGTGGGATTCCTCAGGCACTGCCTTGCGGCCGGGTTCCGCCTCCAGGGTCGCAGGTCAGGTGGTGCCGGGTGTGGCGACGGGGCCGGTGGGCGGCGCGACGGTCGTCGACGGCGTCGTGTCCGGTGTCGGCGTCGGCGTGGTGGCGGGCGGCGGGGTCTGGGTGGGGGTCTCCGTGGTCGTGGGTGATTCCCGACCCCGGGAGACCTGCAGCGTGATTGTCTCGTTGGTCGGCACCGACCCGTAGGGCTGGATGTCCACGATGGAGCCGGCGGCCTGGTCACTGTCGACAGTCTCTCGCCGGAAGGCGGAGTAGCCCAGGCCTCGCAGGGCGGTCTCCACGGCGTCCGCGTTGCGGCCGATGTAGATGGACCGGTCGATGGTCGGCGCCCGCGTCGTGGTCGTGCCGGTCGTGGTCGTCGCCGGCGAGGTGACGGGGGTCGTGGGCGCGGGGTCGGAGCCGCCGAGCACGTTCGTGAACTGCAGGACCGCCCACAGAGCCAGCAGCACGAGCGCCCCCAGGGCCACCCTCACCCAGACCGCGACCCCCTTGCGTTCGGGATCGCCTGAGACCGCACCGGTATGGGTCGCCGGTGACGCCCCGGCGTGGGCGTGCGCGCTCGGCGAGGTGAGTCGCTGGGTCGCTGCGGCCTCGCCCATGACCCGGGTGGGGTCGAAGCCCGGCGGGACGGCGGCCGCGGCGGCGGCCGGGCCGCCCTTCATCGCGCCGGCCAGCGCCTTCGCGCTCACTGGGCGCTGGTCCGGCTCCTTCGCCAGGCAGCTCATGATCACTGCGGCCATGGGCCCCGGGACGCTGCTCGGCAGTTCCGGCGGGGGTTTGTGCACATGCGCCATCGCGGTGGCCACGGGCGACCCGTCGTCGAAGGGCCGGCGTCCGGTGAGCAGTTCGTGGGCCACGACGCCCAGCGAATAGATGTCGGACTTGGGGCTGACCGGCCGGCCCATCGCCTGCTCCGGCGAGATGTATTGGGCGGTCCCCATCACTTCGCCGGTGCGCGTCATCGGTGCGGCGTCGGTGGCCCGCGCGATCCCGAAGTCGGTGAGCTTTACGACCCCGTCCGGGCGAACCATGATGTTCGCGGGCTTCACGTCCCGGTGGATGACGCCCGCCTCGTGCGCCGCCTGCAGCGCCTCCGCGCACTGCCCGACGACCATCGCGGTGCGCCGCGGAGACTGCGGCCCCTCATCGCGGATGATCGCCGACAGCGGCTCCCCCTCGACGAACTCCATGACCAGCCAGGACGCCCCGTCGGTCTCGCCGTAGTCGTAGACCGTGGCGATGTTGGGGTGGCTCAACAGGGCGGTGTGCCGGGCCTCCTCGCGAAAACGCTCCTCGAAGCCCGGCTGGGTCGCCAGGGCCGGCGACAGCAGCTTGATCGCGACGGTGCGTCCGAGCACCTTGTCGGTCGCCTTCCACACCTCGCCCATGCCGCCGACGGCGATGAGCTCGTCGAGGGTGTACCGGTTTCCGTAGACGGTGCCGGGCTCCATCGTCATGGGTTGATCACTGCCTTCATCACTTGCTGGGCGAGGGGGGCGGCGTTGAACGAGCCGCCGGGGGCTGGGGCGGGCAACCCGCCGTCCTCGACGACGACCGCCACGGCGATCTTGGGGTCGTCGGCGGGGGCGAACGAGATGAACCACGCGTGGGGGGCCAGGTCGCGGCCCTGGGCGTCGGTGCCGTGCTCGGCGGTGCCCGACTTCCCGGCGACCCGGACCCCGGGCAGGGCCGCGGCGACCCCCGTGCCGCCCGACTCGGTCACCGTCGTCATCATCCGGGTGAGCGCCGCGGCCACGTCGGGGGAGACGGCCCGGGAGAGCTCCACGGGCCGGGTCTGGTCGAGGATCTCCAGGCCGGAGTCGCGGGTCTGTTTCACGAGGTAGGGGCGCATGACCACGCCGCGGTTCGCGACGCCGGCGGCCACCATCGCCATCTGCAGGGGGGTGACCCGCACGTCCTGCTGTCCGATGGCGGTGAACGCCTCCTGCGGCTTGCCGGGCATCGGCCCGAGCGAGCTCGGGGTCACGGGCAGCGGGACGGTCAGCGGCTGGGCGAACCCGAACTTCGCCGCCTGATCGGTCAGCGCCTGCGCGCCCAGGTCCATCCCGAGCTGGCCGAACGCCGTGTTGCACGAGATCTGCAGCGCCCGGGTCATGTCGAGGGTGCCGTTGTCGCAGGGAGCGCGCCAGTCGTTGCGCAGCGTCACGGTGGTGCCGGGCATCGACAGGTTCGCCGTGCCGGTGAGCGAGCTGTGCTCGTCGTACTGCCCGCTGCTCAGCGCCGCGGCCGCCGTCACCACCTTCATCGTCGACCCGGCCGGGTAGAGGTCGCCGGTGATCGCCCGGTTCACCATCGGCTTGGCCGGGTCGTCGTTCAGGGAGGTCCAGGCCCGTTGCGCCGCCGCCGCATCGTGGGTCGAGATCGTGTTGGGGTCGTACTGCGGCGACGACGTCATAGCGAGGATCGCGCCGGTGCGCGGGTCCAGGGCCACGATCGCGCCCTTGCGGGTCCCGAGCGCCTGCGCGGCCGCCTGCTGCACCCTTGGGTCGATGGTCAACTCGATGTTGACCCCGGTCGGCTGCTTGCCGGTGAGGAGGTCGCCGAGCCGCCGGTAGAACAACGAGTCCGACTGCCCGGACAACAGGTCGTTCTCGGCCAGCTCGAGCCCGCCGGCGCCATACGAGAAGGAGAACCATCCCGTCAGGTGCCCGTACCGTTTCCCGGAGGGATAGGTGCGGATGTATGCCAGCTCGCCCTCGGTCTTCTCCGAGCGGGCGATCTGAGTCTGGTCGACGAGGATGGCGCCCCGCTCCTGCTCGTAGGCGGAGAGCAGCGTCCGAGAGTTGCCGGGGGCGTTGCGCAGGGACCGGGAGTCCGCGAACTGGACCCACGAGGAGAAGGCGAGCAGCAGCGCGAACATGGCTGCGACGAGCAAGGTCAACCGGCGGATGGGGGAGTTCACGTCGGCCTCACCACCTGCGTCGGCGCGTCCGCGTCGGGGGAGGGCTCGTCGGGATCCGGCAGCGGCCGGCGCGCGTGGTCGCTGATCCGCAGCAGGATCGCCACGATGGTCCAGTTCGCGAGCAGCGACGATCCGCCCGCGGACAGGAACGGGGTCGTGAGTCCGGTGAGGGGGACGACCCGCAGGACGCCGCCCACGATCGTGAAGACCTGGAGGGCCATCGTGAAGCTCAAGCCGACGGCGAGCAGCTTGCCGAAGCCGGCCCGGGTGCCGAGGGCGGTCCGCAGGCCGCGCTCGATCAGCAGCGCGTAGAGCACGATGATCGCGAACAGGCCGACCAGCCCGAGCTCCTCCCCAAGGGCGGCGATGATGAAGTCGCTCTCGGCCAGCGGCGTGATCTGGGGGCGGCCCTGCCCGAGGCCCGTCCCGAGCATCCCGCCCGCGCCGAGGCCCATGAGGCCCTGGCGCAGCTGGTAGCTCGCGTCGAAGTTCTCCGCGGCCCACGGGTCGAGCCAGATGTGCACCCGCCGCTGGAAGTGCGCGAAGAGCAAGAACGCGACCCAGGCGGCCCCGACGAAGAGCGCCATGCCGATCGCGACCCAGCTGCGCCGCTCCGTCGCGACGTACAGCATCGCCACGAACAGGCCGAAGAACAGCAGCGAGGTCCCGAGGTCCCGCTCCAGGACGAGGACGAGAACGGCGAACCCCCAGGCGATGAGGATCGGGCCGAGATCCCGCGCGCGCGGCAACCGCCAGCCGAGGATCTCCCGACCGGCGATCGACAGCGCGTCGCGGGTCTGGACCAGGTAACCGGCGAAGAAGATCGTCAGCAGGATCTTGGCGACCTCGCCCGGCTGGAAGGACAGGCCGGCGAGCTCGATCCAAATCCGGGAGCCGCCGGACTCCTTGCCGATCAGGGGCAACAGCGGGAGCAGGAGGGCGAGGATCCCCGCCGCCATCGCGGTGTACGTGTAGCGCTGCAGGATGCGATGGTCGCGCAGGAACACGAGCACGGCCGCGGCGACCACCATCGACAGCCCGGCCCACAGGATCTGTCGCGGCGCCGATCCGGCCTGCGAGCCGGCGGCGACGTCGAGGCGGTGGATCATCACGATGCCGAGCCCGTTGAGCAGGGTGGCGATGGGCAGCATGAAGGGATCGGCGTAGGACGCGCGCCAGCGCAGCACCAGGTGGAAGCCCACCGCGAAGACGAGCAGCCAGGCCCCCTGGGTGAGGATGTCGACCGGCACGGCGCCGTCGGCGGCCAGCCCCACGTTGAGGTAGGCGAGCAGCACGATCCCCACCGCGAAGAGCAGCAGGGCGAGCTCGACGCCGCGCCGGGGGCGGGGACGGAAGGTGCTGACCGTGCTCATGTCATTTCCCCGCGCTCGTCGGACTCCGACCGTTGGGACAGCGCGCGCCGCACCTTCCGTACGCGTCCTTCCTCGCCGCTCATGTCGTCGCCGTCCCGCACGCCACGCCCTGCGCCCGCTTCGCGCGGCAGTCCTGCGCGTCGCGCCGGATCTCCGCGAGCTTGTCCTTCGCCTGCTGGTCGTCCGTCGGCCGGATCTGGCCGTCGAGGCGGTCCCGCCACATCTGGGGCAGATCCCCGACCTCGATGTCGGTGACCTCCTGGACCTCGCCGAGCTTCCACGGTCCGAGAGTCTGGGGCACGCCGCGGTAGAGCGCGACCTGGCCCCCGCTCTGGCCCACGTACAGCTGGGTCTGGCTCCAGCGCCACCCGCCGTACGACGCCAGGGCGAGCGCTCCGACGAGCACGATCGCGACCAGCAGCCCCCGAAGCCAGCGCCGCCTCCTCCGGGGCGGCGTCGTAGCCGATGGCCTGGCGGGTGAGCGCCGCGGCCTTCTCGGCCGGCGACTGCGGGAGGGCGGCCGTCTGGCCGGCTCGAGGCGGTTCCGCGGCCGCGCCCACGATGACCGGCTGGGTGGAGACGTCCTCCGAGAGGGCGACGATGTCGCCGATCACGCAGGTCACGTTGTCGGGGGCGCCGCCGCGCAGGGCCAGGTCGATCAGCCGTTTCGTCGTCTCGCGGGGGTCCAGCCCCATCCTGACGACCTCGCCGATCGTGTCCGAGGCGACGTAGTCCGAGAGACCGTCGGAGCAGATCAGGTACCGGTCGCCGACCCTCGCCTCCCGCATCGCCAGATCCGGCTCGTCCTCCGGCCCGCCGGTGAGCACCCGGGTGACCAGGGAGCGCTGCGGGTGGTGCTCGGCGTCGGACTGCGTGATCCGCCCGGAGTCGACCAGGCTCTGGACGTAGCTGTGATCTTTGGTGATCTGGGTGAACGCCTCCCCCCGGAGCAGGTAGGCGCGGCTGTCGCCGATGTGGACGAGCGCCAGCCCGTGCGCTCC
>CAKUSI010000088.1 GCA_934678955.1 uncultured Austwickia sp.
GCGCGGGCCCTGGTGGCCCGACCAGAGATCTACCTCTTCGACGACAGCTTCAGCGCCCTGGACCTGGCGACCGACGCTCGGCTGCGGGCGGCGCTGCGGCCGCACACCCGCTCCGCGACCGTCATCATCGTGGCCCAGCGGGTGTCGACGATCCGCGACGCCGACCAGATCGTCGTGCTGGAGGCGGGCCGGATCGTCGGACTCGGCCGACACCACGACCTGATGGCCACCTGCCCCACGTACGCGGAGGTCGTCTCCTCCCAGCTCTCCGCGGAGGAGGCCGCATGAGAAGCGAGGAAGCACGCGTGGCGCCTCAGGAGGGACTCCCCGAACCGTCAGACGCCGACGAGAGTTCGTCGCCTGAGCCTGCGGGCACGGCCGCCAACCCCACCGGGGGGCGCCTCGCCCAGACCGAGCGCCGCGGCGGACGCGGCTTCGGCCACGGACCGGGCGCGGGGGGCACGGGGGAGAAGGCGCTGAACTTCCGCGCCTCGGGCGCTCGGTTGCTGGGACTGTTGCGCCCGGTCCGGGGGCTGGTGGCGACCGCGGTCGTGCTGACCATCGCGTCCGTCGGCCTCTCGGTCCTCGGGCCGAAGGTGCTCGGGCGGGCCACCGACCTGATCTTCGCCGGGGCGATCGGCAAGAACCTGCCCGCGGGCACGACGAAGGAGCAGGTCGTGGAGGGCCTGCGGGCGGAGGGGCAGCAGACGTTCGCCGACATGCTCGGCGCGATGGACGTGGTCCCGGGGCGGGGCATCGAGTTCGACCGGATCGCCCAGGTCCTGTTGATCGTGCTCGCGCTCTACGTCGCCTCGGCGGTGCTGATGTGGGCCGCGTCGCGCGTGGTCAACACGCTGTCGGTCGCGACCATGCGGCGGCTGCGGGCCCAGGTGGAGGAGAAGGTCCACGCGCTGCCGCTCAGCTACTTCGACGCGCAGCCGCGCGGCGAGCTGCTCTCCCGCGTCACCAACGACATCGACAACCTGGGGATGAGCCTGCAGCAGACGTTCGGGCAGCTCCTCAACTCCCTGGTCACGGTGATCGGGATCCTGATCATGATGCTGTATGTCTCGCCGCTGCTCACCGTCATCTCGCTCGTGGCGATCCCCCTGTCGATCATCGCCACCGCGGTCATCGCGAAACGCAGCCAGCGGCACTTCGTCGCCCAGTGGGCGCGCACCGGTGAGTTCAACGGGAAGATCGAGGAGGCCTTCACCGGGCACGAGCTGGTGACCGTCTTCGGGCGGCGCCGCGAGGTGGTCGCCGACGCCCGGGAGACCAACGAACGGCTGCGGGACGCGACGTTCTCCGCGCAGTTCATCAGCGGGATCATGATGCCGGTGATGTTCCTGATCGGAAACATCAGCTACGCGCTCGTCGCCGTGGTCGGGGGCTTGCGGGTGGCGACCGGCGCGATCTCCCTTGGGGACGTGCAGGCCTTCATCCAGTACTCCCGCCAGTTCACCCAGCCGCTCACGCAGGTGGCGTCGATGGCGAACCTGCTCCAGTCGGGCGTCGCTTCGGCGGAGCGGGTCTTCGAGTTGCTCGACGCGCCGGAGCAGTCGGCCGACCCGGCTCCCACCGGGCGCACCGGATCGGCCTGCGGGAGGATCGAGTTCGAGGACGTGGTCTTCAGCTACCGCGCCGACCAGCCGCTGATCGAGGGGCTATCGCTCGTCGCCGAGCCGGGCCAGACGGTCGCCATCGTGGGCCCGACCGGTGCCGGCAAGACGACGCTGGTCAACCTGATCATGCGGTTCTACGAGCTCGACGGCGGCCGCATCACGCTCGACGGGCGGGATATCGCCTCCCTTCCGCGCCGGGAGCTGCGCGGCCAGGTAGGGATGGTGCTGCAGGACACCTGGCTGTTCCAGGGAACGATCCGGGACAACATCGCATACGGTCGCCCCGGCGCCACCGAGGCCGAGATCGTCGCAGCCGCAGAGGCCACGTATGTCGATCGGTTCGTGGCGCACCTTCCCGACGGGTACGACACCGTGCTGGACGACGAGGGCTCCAACGTGTCGGCGGGTGAGAAGCAGCTGATCACGATCGCGCGGGCGTTCCTGGCGCAGCCCAGCCTCCTGATCCTGGATGAGGCGACCTCGTCGGTGGACACCCGGACCGAGCTGCTGCTGCAACAGGCCATGGCCGCGCTCCGCGCCGAACGCACCAGCTTCGTGATCGCCCACCGGCTCTCCACCATCCGCGACGCCGACCTGATCCTCGTCATGGAGCAGGGCGCGATCGTCGAGCAGGGCACGCACGCGGAGCTGCTGGCCGCGGACGGGGCGTACGCCGCCCTCTACCGTGCGCAGTTCGCGGCCGCCGCCATCGACGTCGACGCCGACCCGGACCTGGCGGGCGCCGGTGCCGCCGGTCTGGGGCCCCCGCCCCCGGCCGTCTGACGCCAGGCTCAGGTCGTCTGACGCCAGGCCCAGGCCAGCCACACTCGCCGAGTCCTCCAGATGCCGAGTGGACTCTCTTGGCTGGGGGTGAGCTCTTCGGGTACGCCTGGTGGGGGGGGTTGGCCGGGCTCTCCAGGTGCCGAGTGGACTCTCTTGGCTGGGGGTGAGCTCTTCGGGTGGGCCCGGTTGGAGGGTAGACCGGGCTCTCCAGGTGCCGAGTGGACTCTCTTGGCTGCGGCTGAACTCTCGTCTGGACAAGGGTTCAGCCGCAGCGAGGAGGGTTCAGACGGTGTGGCGAGGGTCCGCTAGCGCCTCGGAAGCCCCAGCAGGGAGAGCCCACCACGTACGGGGAGAGCCCACCCGCAACGGCGAGGGCTGACTCGGGACTGTGAGCGCCAAAGGAGCACGGAGCGGACGAGGGCGTGTTGCTGAACATCGCCCGGGTATCCGCCGGGCCGCGACCGCACCCTGGATCCCTACGTGGAGCGCCACGCCCTCGAGAAGTCGCTAACCAGCGGGTCAGCGCATGAAATCTGCTGCCCGGAGGAGGATCTCGCGGTCGGCGAGGCGGAGGGTCACCTGATGGCCGCTCGCCGTCGCGCGGTAGTCGCCATCCGCGGGGTCGGTCAGCAGCGTCAGCCAGGGGCTCGCGTGGTGGTCCACGATCAGGTAGTTCGGGATCCCCGCGGAGGCGTATTCGTGGCGCTTGCGCCCCAGGTCTTCCGCGCGGGTCGAGGGGGAGAGGTTTTCGACCACGAGGACGACGGCGGCGGGGTTGAGGGGATTGCGGTCCAGCTCAGCTCCCGGCGGGACCAGCGCGAGATCCGGGTGGCGAACGGTGAGGGGGACCTGCCGGATGAGCAGCCCCGGTGATGGAAGGTAGTCCCAGTCGTCGCCGAGAACGCGCCACAGAGTGATGGCCAGTCGCGTCGCCGCCGAGAGGTTGTAGGGGTGTTCGCCAGGCACCATGAGCGGTTGTCCGTCGACGAACTCGTAGTTCTCCTCGCGCTGCGACCAGTCGTTCTCCCATTCCTCCAGGGTGACGAGGTGGTCGAGCGTGACGAGGCGGTCGGCGGTGCCCGGGGGGATCGCGGGGCTCATGACGGTTCCTCCTCCCGATGGTCGTCAGTATGCGGGGGGCGTCAGAGTCGGCGTCAACCCCGAGGGATGACCAAGAACCTAAGAGCTGCCCCTCCTGCCGCCCACGCCCGTGAGGCGGGCTGGGCTGTGGATCAGAGCCGGTTCGAACGGGGCTGTGAACAACCGCCTGAGGCGCCGGCGGCTGGTCCGCGCGGGAACGCAGCGTCGCCGGGCCCCATGCGTGCCCGGCGACGGTGTGCTGCGTCCGGCTACTCGCTGAGGATCTTCAGCGCCTCCGAGGCCGGCATCGTCCGTCGGTCTCCCAGCGCCTCGCGGACCTTGGCCCATGCCGCGCTGTTCGCGGCGGGCATTGCCGCGGCCGGTGCGGACGCCGGTGCTGCAGGCTTCGGTACGGGTGCCGGTTCCGTGGTCTCCGCTGCGAGTGCCGGTTCCGCGGGCTTTGGTACGGGTGCCGGTTCCGTGGTCTCCGCTGCGGGTGCCGGTTCCGCAGGCGCCGGTTCCGGCGTGTCCGTTGCGGGTGCGGGCTCGGCCGCTTCTGCGGAGGGGGCAGGGGTGGCGGCTGTCGGCGTGGGCTCCGGCGCCTCGGCGGGTACTTCGTCCGGGATCGCCGTTGCGGGCGGTGGCTGCTCCGCCTTTGCCTCGGGTGTGGCCACCTCAGTCGGGGCCGGCGCCTCTGTCGCGGAGGGTACGGCGGGAGCTTCGGTGGGCGGCGCGGTGTCGACCGGCGCGGTGTCGACCGCCGCGGCAACCGGCACTGCACCCAGGATCGCCATCGCCTCCGACGCGGGCATCGTGCGGCGCTCGCCAAGTGCCTCCTTCACCTGCGCCCAAGCCGCGGCGCCGGCCGCGCTGACCGCTGGGGCAACAGCAGCGGCAGGAGCGGGAGCGGCCTGGGCCGTCGGCGCGGGTGCTGCGGTCGCCTGTGCCTGTGCCGCCGGTGCGGGGGTGGGGTCCTCAGCGGGTGCCGCGACCTCGGCCGCAGGGGCCGGTGTCTCGGCTGCGGCTGCTGCTGGTTCCTCGGTCTCCGCCGCAGGAGCCGGCGTTTCGGCCGGGGGAGCGACGGTCTCCGCCGCCTCGGGAACCTCGGCCTCGGGAGCCTCGGCCTCGGGGGCCCCGGCCTCGGGAGCCTCTGTCACCGCAGGAGCGGGTGCCGCCGCCTGGGCGCCCAGGAGCTTCATCGCCTCGGAGGCCGGCATGGTGCGCCGATCTCCCAGGGCCTCCTTGACTGCAGCCCACGCCGCAGCGCCGGCCACAGTTGCAGCAGCCACCGGGGCTGCTGCAGTGGCCGCGGGGGCGACGTCGGCGGTGGCGGGTGGTGCCGGGACCGTGGGAGCGGCCTCTGCTTGAGGTGCAGCCTCAGGCTTGTCGGTCACCTCGGGTTCGACCCGCGCTTCGGCGGGCGGCACAGCCTCGACAACGGGCGCCTCAGGCTCGGCGGGGGCTGCCACGTCCTCACGCGCCTCGGCGGGCGCGGCTGTCGCACCCGTCGCTGCCGGCGTACCGCCCATCAGCGCCAGCGCTTCTGAGGCCGACATCCGCCCCTTGGGGATGGTCCCGGTCGGCTGCGCGGCCGCTGCAGATTCCTGCTCGGCGGCGGGCTTCGGCTCGGCCGCAGGCGCCTCCCGGGCAGGCTCTGGCTCGGCTGCGGGCGCCTCCTGGGCGGGCGCGACGGGCTCGGCAGGTGCCTCCTGCGCAGGTGCCTCCTGCGCGGGTGCGGGAGCTTCCGAGGCAGCGTGCGTGGCCGACTCAACAGGTTCGTCGGCTGCCTCGGCCTCAGGAGCAGCTTCAGCCTCTGCGGTGGCGTCGTCGACTGATTCGTCGGCTGATTCGTCGACTGTCTCGACCTCTGCCCCGGAACCGACGGGTGCCTGGGCAGCCTCCTCCTCGGCCTGACGTACAACTTCTTCCGCGTCGGCGACCGCGGCCGCGCCGGCCACGTTCGCGCTCGCGGTGTCCGCGTCCGTCTCACCGGCGCGCTTGGACGCCTCGACCTCGTCGGTGAATTCCCCGGCCGTCGCGGCAGCGGATGGGCCAGGAGCCGCCTCCACCTCGCGCTCGACGGGCGCCAGCACGGAGGCCAGCAGCATCTGCGCGACGTCGACCACCTCGACCTCGGCGCGGGCGGTCCCGGCTTCCTTCTGGGCGTTCAACCCGTCGGACAGCATGACCCGGCAGAACGGGCAGCCGACGGCCACCCGGTCCGCCCCGGTCGCCACGGCCTCGGCGGTCCGGTTGGCGTTGACCCGCTGGCCGATCTGCTCCTCCATCCACATGCGCGCCCCACCGGCGCCGCAGCAGAAGGACTTCTCCTTGGAGCGGGCCATCTCCGCATACTTCACGCCCGGCAGCGCCCCGATCAGCTCGCGCGGCGGGCTGTAGATGTGGTTGTGCCGACCCAGGTAGCAGGGGTCGTGGTACGTGGCCGAGCTCCCCGTGGAGGCCGCGCCCGCGCTGTTGGCCACCTCGGGCCGCGACACAGGGACCAACTTGCGTTCCCGGACGAGTCGGTTCAGGAGCTGGGTGTGGTGGATGACCTCGTACGAGCCGCCAAACTGCGGGTATTCGTTGCGCAGCGTGTTCAGGCAGTGCGGGCAGGTCACGACAATCTTGCGCGCCTGCGCCTCGTTGAGGACCTCGATGTTCTGCGCCGCCATGGCTTGGAAGAGGATCTCGTTGCCGGCCCGGCGGGCGGAATCGCCTGTGCAGGACTCGCCCTCGCCGAGCACCGCGAACGAGACGCCCGCGGTGTGCAGCAGTTCCGCGACCGCGCGGGTGGTCTTCTTCGCGCGGTCCTCGAAGGCGCCCGCGCAGCCCACCCAGAACAGGTAGTCGACCTCGGCCAGCGACTCGACGTCGGCGCCGACGACCGGCACCTCGAACGGCAGACCCTTGGCCCAGTCGAGGCGCACCTTGTTGGCCATACCCCACGGGTTGCCCTTGCTCTCCATGTTGCGGAAGAGGCCGGCCAGCTCGCCGGGGAAGGCGGACTCGATGAGGACGCGGTGCCGGCGCATGTCGACGATCGAGTCCACGTGCTCGATGTCCACGGGGCACTGCTCGACGCACGCGCCGCAGGTCGTGCACGACCACAGGACGTCCTCGTCGATGATGGCGTCCGGCCCGAGCGCGTCGTACGCGCCGAGCGGGTAGTCCGCCTCATAGCCCGTCTCGCCGATCAGCGGGACCTCGGCGAGGCGCTTGATGTGTTTCGGCTGGTCGTGCCGGGCGTCCTCGCTGGCGAGGATCCACGGGGCCTTGGCGTGCGCGTGGTCGCGCAACGTCATGACGAGCAGCTTCGGCGAGAGGGGCTTGTCGGTGTTCCACGCCGGGCACTGGCTCTGGCAGCGGCCACATTCGGTGCAGGTCGTGAAGTCCAGGAGGGACTTCCAGGAGAAGTCCTCGATCTTGCCCGCCCCGAGCCGCGGCTCCGAGTCGTCCTCGCCCTCCCCCATGTCCTCGAGGTCTTCGAGGGTCATCGGCGTGCCGGCGTCGGTCAGGATGGGGCGCAAGTTGCCGAGCGCGGTCCGGCCGGAGGGTTCGCGCTTGAACCAGATGTTCACGAACGCCAGGAAGCGGTGCCAGGCGACGCCCATCGTGGGCTGCATCGAGACCGTGATCATCCAGGCGAACGAGATCAGGATCTTCAGCATGGCGAAGATGTAGATCGCCTCGTGCACCATCGGCAGCGAGAGATAACCCCACAGGTCCGCGCCCCAGAACGTCAGCGGGAAGTGGTGCCACAGCACCGTGTCGGGCTCGTTCTCGGCGACCATGCGGGCTTCGAGCGTGCGCAGCAGCAGGATGCAGACCGTGACGCCGAGGATGGTGGCCTCGACGTAGTAGGCCTGCCACCACGTGGAACCGAAGAACCGGCTGCGGCGGCCGTGGACGCCGTCGGCCCGGCGGGGGTGGTTGCGCTGCCGGATGGCGATCAGGACGAGGATGCCGATCAACCCGCCGAACGCGAAGATCTCGACCAGCCACTCGAACGGTGCGAAGTGGCCGATGATCGGCAGCCGGAACTCGGGCTGGATGAGCTGGAAGAACGCGTTGACCAGCGTCGCGAACAGCAGGAAGAAGCTCAGCGCCGTGAACCAGTGGGCGATCGCGACGATCGGCAGCCGGGACATGCGCGTGTGCCCGAGGAACTCTTTGATCAGCACCCACGTCCGGGACAACGGCTGGGCGGTCCTGGTGGGGTCCGCCGTGCCCATCCGGAACTCCTGGCTGAAGCGGTAGACCTGACGGAAGAGCAGGTACCAACCCAGCAACGGAATCGTGAAGCACAGAGCGATCGCGGTGATCTGCAGCGCCGACATAGGGCGAATGCTACGGAGGGAACGGGCTGGTCACCCCCCAGATCGCTTGTGAGATGGGTCAACGACGACCCGTGGAGGGGGCGTGATCAGCGGGTTCCTGCCCGATCGGCCTACTGGCAGGTACGACAGAACTCGGCGATCCGTCTCAGTCAGCGGCTCCCTCGAGCGCGGCGAACAGCGTCCGCCCATAATCAGGACTTGGAGTACCCATAACAAAATGGTTGTCTGTGTCGGGCGGAGGCGGCGTCCGTACCTGCCCTGAAGCCGCGTCGTCGCGGACCCGACGGGCCCGGGACTCGTCTCCCCGACCAGAGCCGTGATGTCACAACAACTTCCGAAAGAGATGCACCGTATGCCGATCTATGACGATGTGACCGCCCTCGTCGGTCGTACGCCGCTTGTCCGCATCAACCGGATCATCGAGTCCGGCGCGACCGTGGCGGCCAAGCTCGAGTCCTTCAACCCGGCCAACTCCGTGAAGGACCGCATCGGCGTGTCGATCATCGACGCAGCCGAGGCGAGCGGCGAGCTCAAGCCCGGCGGCACGATCGTGGAGGGCACCAGCGGCAACACCGGGATCGCGCTCGCGATGGTCGGCGCGGCCCGCGGCTACAAGGTCGTGCTGTGCATGCCCGAGACCATGAGCAAGGAGCGCCGCGCGCTGCTGCGGGCGTACGGGGCCGAACTCGTGCTGACCCCGGGCTCCGAGGGGATGCGCGGCGCCGTGTCCAAGGCCGAAGAGCTCGGCCAGGCCGAGAACACCGTGTTGGCGCGGCAGTTCGAAAACCCGGCCAACGTGGACATCCACCGCCGGACCACCGCCGAGGAGGTCTGGTCCGACACCGACGGGGGCATCGACATCTTCGTCGGCGGCATCGGCACGGGCGGCACGATCAGCGGCGTCGGTCAGATCCTCAAGGAGCGCAAGCCCGAGGTCCAGATCGTCGCGGTCGAGCCCACGGAGTCGCCGATCCTTTCCGGTGGCAAGCCCGGCCCGCACAAGATCCAGGGGATCGGCGCCAACTTCATCCCGGCCATCTACGACGCCTCGGTCGTGGACGAGGTGCTCACGGTGGACGCCGCCACGTCGGTTGAGTGGGCCCGCAAGGCGGCGACCGAGGAGGGTCTCCTCGTCGGGATCTCCTCGGGGGCCGCGCTGGCCGCTGCCGCGCAGGTGGCCGCTCGCCCGGAGAACGCCGGCAAGACGATCGTCGTGCTGCTGCCCGACTTCGGCGAGCGCTACATCTCCACGATCCTGTTCGAAGGCCTCACCGACGAGTGATCAGGCCCCGCACGCCGAAGGGGGCCGTTCCCAGTCGTGGGAACGGCCCCCTTCGGGTGTGCGGGCGGCTGCCCGGTGACGTGATCGAGAGGCGGCCTGTCCGATCGAGGCCGCCGCGACGCTACTTGGCGCTCGTCTCGCCGCCGGTCGCCTCTTCGGCCGTGCGGGCGATGAGCTCGTCAGTGTGCTTCTCGCTGTCCGCGCGCTCGTTGGAGTCGTCGTTGATGGCCTTGACCTGGGCGTTGGGGTCGTCGCTGCCGGCCGCGATCTCCTCGGGCAGGAGGTCGGCGCGGGGGCGGGTCAGGGGAACGTTGTCGTCGTTGGACATGGAACTCACCCTTCGTGTTGGAGGTGTCTGAGGGCGCTGCGAACTCGGGGATGCCGTATCCGTGTCCTTGGCGGCGCCGGTCAGCCTCGCCTGGATTTCCGGAGCGACCCCCTTTGCCGTCTCGGCCACCCGGGTCGAGGCGGAGGACATCTTCTCCTGGACGCGGGGATCGTGCCAGAGCTGGTCCGCCTGGGATTTGAGCTGCTCGTATCGTCCCCGACCGGCCCGTGCCCCCAGCACATACCCTGCGGCGATGCCCGCCAGAAGAGCAAGACGACCTCGCATCGCTGTCCCTCCTCCTCTGGCCGCGGCACGCCCCACATGAGGCGCCTGGCGTCACCATAAACGGTGCCCTGACGCGGGGCACCCCGAATGCCGAAGGAGACTGAGCGCGCTGGCGCGGCACGGTGCCTCGTGTGGTGGCGGGGTAGTCTAGTCCGTCGACCCGCTTCGCCGCCTGCCCGGACGGCGTTGTCGATCGCGGAAGGTGACCATGGCCCGGTTCTGCCCTGAGTGCGGCTCTCAGTTCGCGCCGCAGGCCAAGTTCTGTGTCTCCTGCGGCTCCCCGGTGCCTACGCTTCGGGCGGCCGAGGCGGCGGACGAACCGACCGTGCCCGCCCCGGTGGTGCCGGACGTTGAGCCAGGTCGGGCAGCCGACGGAGTTCGCGACGCCGGGCGCGGCGACGCTTCGGGGGCAGGCTTCGCTTCGCGAACAGGCGCTTCGGGGACAGGCGCTTCGGGGACACCTGCGGCCGGGACGGAGCCGGGACAGCGAGCGGCGCCGTCCCGACCGATCACCCAACCACTCGACACGGGACTGATGGCATGGCCTGATGAAGCGGTACGTCGCCGCCCGGCAGCCGGTGCCGATGCGGCGGGCAGCGACGGGGGGTGGGGCGGCTCCGGCGGGGGAGCGACGCTGTCGCGCGGTCTCCCCGCGGACGGGGGACGAGGACCTTCGCGCCGTCCGGCGCTGCTGTGGCCGGTCGTCGCGGTGGTCGTCCTCCTGATGATCGCTGCCGTCGCCTTCACGGCGTTGACAGGCAACGGCGACCGAGAGGTCCACGGGTCGCCGACTCCTCCGGGCAGCGGGACGTCGGCGAGCAGCGCGGACACGGCCACGACGCGCACAGGGCCCACCGAGGAACGCGCCAAGGCCGCCTCCGACGCCATTCACGCGGCCCTGGGCCGCGGGCAGGGCTCCCGCGAAACGCTCGTCCGCGGCATTTCGACGTTCTGTGGCGGCGACCGGGCCGCCGGCCAGCAGCAGATTCGTGAGGCGCTCGAGGGGCGTCTGGCCCAACTCGCGAAGCTGAACGAGGCGGGCGACGACCCGTTCCGCGAGGTGCGTGGCGGCTCGGACGCCCGGGACAAGTTGCGCGCCGCCCTGCAGGCATCGGCCGATGCGGACGAGATCTATCTTCGCCAGGCGCAGGACGGCTCGTTGTGTTCGCGTGCGCAGGCTCCAGAACTCGTCGCGGCCAACCGAAGCGCGACGACGGCCAAGGACTCGTTCCTGGCGACGTGGAACCCGATCGCGCGCGCTGCGGGCGTCGCCCCCCTGGCCAGCGACGACATCTGAGCGGCGGATTGCGTGACGGTCAGGGCGGCGGAACGCGCCTGACCTGCTGCGCTGGCCGGGCACCGTAGACTGCCAGTCGGGTTCGGCGGCGCCGGACCTCGGGGAGGGCTCGCATAGTGGCCTAGTGCGACAGTCTTGAAAACTGTTATGTCGGCAACGGCATCGTGGGTTCGAATCCCACGCCCTCCGCTCCCTGGCCAGCGAACTAGCGTCTTGACCTGCGGTGATTCGGCTCTCCGATCCGTCCGAAGAACGGCCTGACCCGTCCGGCCGCTTACGGGAGAATCCGGCGGCAATGGCGTGAGACGTCAGTCCGGAAAGGCGGAATCGAGCCGATGACAAGCACCCCCACCAGCCCGCACGCGCTGCGTCGCATGGCCGGACGTGACCTTCAGGAGCGCCATCGCGCGGCGACTCCGCTGGAGTTGCTGTTCGACCTGACCTTCGTCGTCGCCTTCGCCACCGCGGGCAACGAGATGGCTCACATGCTCGCCGCCGGCCACACCGGGGCGGCCATCGCCGGGTTCGCGTTCGCGATCTTCGCGATCACCTGGGCGTGGATCAACTTCACGTGGTTCGCCTCGGCCTTCGACACCGACGACTGGGCCTACCGCCTCACCACCATGGTGCAGATGATCGGAGTGGTGATCCTCGCCCTCGGCCTGCCGGCCATGTTCGCGTCACTCGAACACGGACAGCACGTCGACAACCGGGTCATGGTCATCGGCTACGTCGTCATGCGCGTGGCGATGCTGACCCAATGGCTGCGCGCCTCACGCCAAAGCCGGGGACGCCGGCGGACGTGCCTGGTGTATGTCGCGTCGATCGCCATCGCGCAGCTCGGCTGGGTCGTCATCGCCGTCGCGGACACCTCGATCCTCGTATTCGCGGTCGCGGCGGCGGTGCTCATCGGAGTGGAGACGATCGGCCCGTATGCCGCGGAGCACCGCGACGGCGGGACGCCGTGGCACGCGCATCACATCGCCGAGCGCTACAGCCTGCTCGCAATCATCACCCTCGGCGAGGGCGTCGTGGGCTCGGTGGTCAGCATCGCCGCCGCGATCTCGGCGAACGGCTGGGACCTGGAGACCGCTGTCCTGGCCTGCGCCAGTATGGGCCTGACCTTCGCC
>CAKUSI010000089.1 GCA_934678955.1 uncultured Austwickia sp.
GTGCGCCGTCTGCATGACGCGGTTCGGGATCCGCACCCCGGCCACGTCGAGCGGCTGCGCGAGCGGGCTCGCGGTGGCGGTCATGGCGACCAGCCTAGGTCGGCGGGGTCGCGCCCTCCGCCGGGGCCGCGCCGCGCATTCCTCCCCACCAGTCGCGTGCCGCGGCGACGATCCCGTCGACGCTCGGCTCGATCGACAGGACGACGCCCGCCTCGTCCGGGGCGAGCGGCTCGAGCGTCGCGAGCTGCGAGTCGAGGAGCGCCGCCGGCATGAAGTGGCCGACGCGCCCGTCGAGGCGCCGCCGGAGCAGTTCGGGCGATCCGGCGAGGTGGACGAATGCGACGTCCGGCACCGCGGCCCGGATCGCGTCGCGGTAGGCCCGCTTCAGCGCGGAGCACGCGACGACGAGCCCGTCCGGCGCCGCCGCGAGCGTCGCGCCGACGCGCTCGAGCCACGGCGCGCGGTCCGCGTCGGTGAGCGGGATCCCGGCGGCCATGCGCGCGACGTTCGCCTGGGCGTGGAGGTCGTCCCCGTCGACGAACGGCACGCCGAGGGCGGCCGCGAGCGCCGTCCCGATCGCGGACTTGCCCGCTCCGGAGACGCCCATGACGACGAGTCGCGGCGACGGCACAGGCCCGCCCGTCAGGCGGTCGCCCGCTGCGGCAGCCGCCGCGCGACGAGCACGAGGTAGACGACGATGCCGACGAGCAGCAGGCCGCTCGTGAGGATGTAGAAGGTGTGGAGCTGCGACTCCCCCGCCTCGGCGCCGGAGAGCACGACGTCGGTGCGGGCGTTGAGCAGCGGGCGGATGACGGCGACCTGGACCACGAGCACGCCCCAGAGCGCGACGAGCGTCCCCCACACCGCACGGCCGGCGCGCGGACGGATCGACAGCAGCGTGATGACGAGCAGCATGCCGAGGCTGAGGAAGTCCGCCGTCGTGAGCACGAGCCGGCCGATGCCGAGCGCGATCTCGAGCGTGACGCCCGGGGCGAGGAACTTGAGGGGGGTCTCGATGAAGGCGAGGCCCGCAAGGAGGCCGAACCACACGCTCGGCAGGATGAGGCGCAGCGCCCAGGTGACCATGCGACCAGCCTACGGCGGGCGCGACCGCGGGCCCCCGCATTCCTGACTCGCGCCCGCGTACTAGTCGGATCGACAGCGCAATGTCAAGGGGGTGCCCCAAGACGGCCGCGGCACCTACCGTCGGGCCTGCGGCTCGCGTTCCACGCCATGGCGTCGTCGTGGCGCGCGAGCCGCCACAACTGTCAGGGAGGAAGCCATGAGTCTCGGAGCCGGAATCGGACTGCTCGTCATCGGGGCGATCCTCGCCTTCGCGGTCAACGTGGAGACGGAATGGGTGGATCTCACGATGATCGGCTACATCCTCATGGCGGCGGG
Source organism: uncultured Austwickia sp. (assembly GCA_934678955.1). The sequence continues at coordinate 1,402 of CAKUSI010000089.1, forward strand.
CGTGGTCGGCATCATCGTCGGCATCGCCCTGCTCGCGCGGCGCAGCCGCACGGACGTCGTGAGCCGCACCGTCGTCGACCCGGTCAGCGGGGAGAGCGTGTCCCGCACGTCGAGCGATCGGGACGCGCCGGTCGTCTGAGCCGCCGCCGGCATTGCGCCGGGGCCCAATGCTCGCCAGGCTGGGAGCATGGCGGCGGAGACGGACGACGTCGTGGGGCGCGCATCCGACGTGGCCGCGCGGGCCCGCGACGGCGGCGCCCTCCTCGCCCGCGAGACGAGCGAGTTCGATCGCGGTCTGAGCTTCTACGATGCGATCTACGGCTTCGCGATCACGCTCCTCATCGCGAACGTCGACGCGCCGCCGGCCGAGGCGTGGCGGGACCTGCCGTCGCTGCTCGCGACGGGCGTGCTCGGCCAACTCGGCGGCTTCGTCCTGAGCTTCGTCGTCATCGCCGTCTTCTGGCGGCTCAACGTCCGGCTCATGAAGCGCCTCACCGGCATGGACTCGGCGACGACGACGATGAACCTCGTCGCGGCCGGGTTCGTCGTCCTCCTCCCCTTCACGACGCAGGGCATCAGCGACCCCGCGACCGACCCGTACGCGCTGCCCGCGATCCTCTACGCGCTCAACATCGCGATCGCCTCGCTCGCGCAGATCGCCATGTTCGAGGTCGCGCGGTACCGAGGGCTCGAGGTCGCGCCGATGACCCGCCGCGAGCACGTCGCCTTCGTCCTCGACTGGATGCCGACGCCCGCCGTCTTCCTCGCCTCGGTGCCGATCGCGCTGCTCTGGGGTCCCGACGTCGGGAAGATCAGCTGGGCGGCGCTCCTCGTCGTCGGGCCGCTGTCGGGGCGGCTCGTGCGACGCTGGGCGGTGCGGGGCTGAGGGCTGCGCGGACCGCGTCGGCTCCTGCGCGACCGACGAGGCTGTTCTGGCGGGACCGGCTCAGCGGGATGGCGGACCCCAGGCCGGTGAGCCGCTGCCCAGAGAGGCGCTCGGGGAAGTACGCGGCATGCCGACTCGGGTCGTTGTGGCGCGCCGTGGGAATCGTCTTGGTCACGGACCTGCTTTCGGGCACGAGTTCCCCACGAGCCACCGACATCGGCGCGGCTGAGGTGTGCGAAGTGAAGGAGGGCCCGGCTTCTCGCGCGCACTATGCGCGTATCGAGGCCGATTCTCCTTCACTCGGTACGTCAGGCCCGCAAGAGAGGCGCGGCGATGCGCCCTGGAGGAATGCGCGGGGCGGCCGCGGGAGGCGAGCCCCCATCGCCTCGGCACGAGATGCGGGGCGATCACGGATCGCGGCCGGGCGGATACCGGCCGAGTTCCGTGACCCATCCGCGCTCCCTGCAGACCGCCATGGCGCCGAGGACATCGGACCGACGACGCGACTCATCCGAGACACATGTCCCGGCTCAGCACACGGTGGAGCCTAGGCGAGCTAAGTCGAACCCCGAGGCGCTGCGGGAGCTGGCTGCAACGTGGCTTCTTCAGCCGCTGAATGGACTCGGTAGGCCAGGGGGACGTTCTCGGGTGGCCGGTCTCGGAGGCAAGGGCGACCCCGACGCGACCAGACATGAGGCGCTGCACGCCGCCGCATCGAGCACGCGCATAAGGATGGCTGGGACTAGAGTCCCTAGGCACCAGACAGAACGGACGGCATCAAGTGTCGAAAGGAAACCGGAATAGGAACAAGCGACAGAGCGCCCGCCAGTCCTCTTCCCTGGCCGACCACCAGCGGAGCGGCAAGCTTCTGAAGCCGCCGATGATGACGATTCCGGGCATGACCCCAATGCTCTGGTGGCGAGACTCTCTTCCTAACTGCCTGTGGCTCTGCTGGCACGTCAGCTCGGAAGACTATTTCGATGTGTTTGCCGCGTCGAAGTACCTGGATGAGATCGAAACCGGTCTCGGCGACGACCGCACCGGCTTTCCCGAGGACTGGATCCAAACCGGCAAGCTTTCCGACTTCGAAGCAGTCCCTGAGGCCGCGCGGGCGAAGATGCTTGAGCATCTGTCCGACAGCGGCGCCTACGAAACCGTCTTCCCAGAAGAGTTCGCGGTTGCGCTGGCGATGTACCCCGCGGCGCCTGGGATGTGGCTCATACGGCCTTGGTTGGATCGCGGGCTCGTCGTGGATCCTGAAGTTGCAGAGAGACGACTGCGGGATGTTGTCGGCAAGGCCATGGACAGCCAGGGCAAGGTGGCGACCCGAGCCAAGGCGCTGGTTTTCCGCCAGATTCTGAAGGCTGGCCGAGTTACCTACTCCGATCAGGTCATGAACGACGAACTCATTAGCGCGTTCTCGAAATATCCCAGAGACACCACCGACGAGCAAAACGTCCGGGTCGAATCACACGTTCGCGCTGCATTCCTCGCGATGGAGTCCATAGCCGACAAGAAGCTCGAGTGGCCCGAGATCTTCTGGCGTTCGAACTGGAAGCTATACGTCTGCCAGACCTCCGACACTGAACTGGGGCCGGAAGTCCTCGACGGGCGTTCCGACGAAGTGCGCGACGCCCTGCGCGAACTACGCGAAGAGGTCGAGGGCATGTGGGCACGCTTTGCCACAGTGGCGAAGACGACGGACCCCGATCTCTACGCACCCGATCGGTTTGAGGTACTGACTGGCCTTGTAGGTCGCGCCGTCAGACTGGTTCGGACGATCGCCGGCTACCCGCTGATGTGGACGATGGAACAGGGGGCGCCCGTGCTTCGAGCGCTGGTCGAGTCCCGGATCATCATTCGCTATCTGGTGGCCAAGGGAGAACCGGAGCTCTATGAGAGGTTCCGGGCCTACGGCGTCGGACACCTCAAGTTACTCAAGCTCCACATGGAGGAGTTCATCGACATCGCGGGCGAGGCCGGGGAAGGCATGAAGGACTACCTCGAATTGATTTCGACCTACGTGAACCGGGATCACTACGAGGAGTACATCAACATCGACCTGGGCGGCAATTTCGCTGGCATCGACATGCGGAAGATGGCTGATGAGGTCGACCTCGGCAACGACTACCGCCTGCTATTCCAGCCCGCCAGCAGCAACGTTCACGGCGAATGGGGTGCGATCGACATGAACGTTTTCGAGCCCTACCTGAACCCACTGCACGCCAACCATCGAGTACTCGCCGACAACGACCGCACGGTCATCGGACCGCCGTTTCTCCATGACCTCATGGACTACACAGACACTCTGATCGAGGAATACGCGACGGCAGTTATGACCGTCCAGTAAGAGCACTTCGGTGGAGCCTTGGGGCGCTTGGGCGAATCCCGCGGCGGTGCGAGAACTGGCGAGGGCGTGGGGGGGGACTACTCGCCAGCAGCGCTGTAGTCGCGGCAGTCGATGAAGTCCTGTTCGCTGAGGAAGTGGCAGTACGGAAGGCGTCGCGGAGGCGTTGCATTGAGCATTTCAGGAAACCAGAGCGGTTTCTGCCCGGACCAGGCCGCAATCTCAAGGTTGATGAGCCTGCGATGAAAGACAAGGTCTAACGCTGGAAGGAGGTCGGTGTCGCCAGTGAAGACGATGGCAGCATCAAAGGCATGATCCAAGGCGTGCTCTGTTAGCGCGACTGCCAGGGCAACGTCGATCCCCTTCTCCCGTGCAGTGAAGCGTCGATCCTGCGTGCCTGCGAGGCGATCCTGATGCCATTCATACTTCAGATCCCGCTGAATCATGTGAACACGTGAGTCTTCCGACCAAGCCTGTGCCTGGAGGTCATTCGCGCGCGCCGGCTGGGGTTGAATCGCCGGAGATGGCTTCCCCCGGAACACCCAAACCCCAGTCAGCGCGCTCGGGCGAGCACGCTTCGCCGCAATGCGTTCCGCGATCTTCACGGGGTCAACGACTGTGTCGTAGAGGTTCGATCCAAAGCTCGCGTACATGTTGTGCGCCGTTCGATGCACGTTCTCATAGTCCAAGAACACGCCGACGGTGTCCGCCATACGAGCACCTCCGGGGTAAGAAAAAGCCCCACCAATCCTTGCGGAAGGTGGGGAGCAATGAGAGGAGGCTAGCACAAGCAACTTGAGCCAGCGCTAGGTCGTTGCTCCTCCTGCAAGCGTACCTGCGGCCCCAGACATCACACCCGGAACTTGTCTCCAAGCACACGCACGTAGCGGCAGATCGCAATCACGCGTGCCTCTTCCCCCGCGTCCCAACTCACGGAGGCGGCAAGATACTTACCGATTCCGGACGACGTCACACGATTGGCCAGGCGCGCCAAGCTCCTGATATTGCTGGCACCGCGTACTTTGGCGGCACTCGATAGCGCAGTGTTCATCGCGTCGATCGACCTCGGCGAAGCGTGAGCAAGCGCGTTGCGCACTGCAATCAGAATCTCGAGCACGAGCCAGTCGTCGCGGCTCAACGACTTCGGCAGAGCGGCATACGTTGGAACGAGATCCCGAGTCGCCGCTGTGTCGGACTCCTTCTGGGTACGGAACGACACGTTCTGCTCGCGCGTGTCACGGAGTCGGCTCACCGTTCCGATCGTGGGGTTCTTCGGGAGATTGATCTCGATCTCCAGTCCAGCATCGCGGAGCGCTGCGACGAGGTCGTTCCCGCCAGCTGACTCCGCGGCGAACGTCTTGACCCGGCGCACCAACTCCGCCCGGTACTGGGTTGCATCTCGAGCAATCGCCTTCTTGTGCCACTCGGATCGGAAATACTCCCACTGGGTGGCGCAGTTCGTTAGAGCGGCCGCAGAAGCCGAGTAGATCGTGGCTGCCCCGAGCACACCCTTGTGACCGGCCTGCACTCGCCATGTCGCGATGATCGCGTCGATTTCATGCTGGAACGCGTCGACGACGAGATTGAGGCTCGGGGTCTTCACGAGACCATTGTCCAGGGTTGCCGGGCCCACGCGCGGAGTGAGAACGCTCCCTACAGGGTTCCAGCGTTTAGACGTCGACTCCTACCAGGTGCGACCGCTGTTCGCCCGGTGTACAACGGCCGTAGCGCCGATCAAATCGGCGATGGTGTCGATGAAGAACCACCCGAGCGTGATCAGCATGAGGAAGCCCCATATCGGCTGTCCGAGGTAGAAGCGACCGATGCCGGCGATCCTCCCGACCCTGCGCGAACACGCGCATCGAACCTTGATGTCGCGGGTGCTCCCTACGATTATTCAGCAAGCACAGAGACGAGCGGGATGAAGACGACCAAGACGCCGAAGGCGAAGAAGCCTGACTCCTACGAGGTGGCCGTTGCCGCTTACAACGGCGCGTACACGGAGATGAGCGACAGAGGGCTGTCTCTCCTTCGCCAGCGGGAGCGCACGAGCGACCTGATCGACTTGGTCGAGCTGCTCGTCAACAGCATCGCCCACACCCCGAAGTCATTCGCGGCAGACTTCGAGGAGATCACCGCGAACAAGGCCGAGTTCCTCGCAGCAGAGGAGTTCGCACGCCGCGACCTTGACGCGGCCCGCAAGTCTGCCGCAGGGGTGGGAGCGGGAGTAGCCGCTGGTGCGGCGGTTGCGAGCATCGCGCCGACCGCAGCATTGTGGGTCGCCACCACCTTCGGGACCGCGTCTACTGGGACTGCCATATCTGCACTGTCCGGTGCAGCGGCCACGAACGCAGCCCTTGCCTGGCTCGGAGGTGGCGCGCTTACCGCTGGCGGCGGCGGAATGGCTGCCGGCACCACATTCCTCGCCCTTGCCGGTCCGATTGGCTGGGGTATCGCGGGAGCCACCCTCCTCGTGTCAGTCGTCCTGTTCGCACGATCGAAGTTCAAGAACCGCAAGGCGAAAGAGGAGTCGCTGACGGCCGTGAAGCAGAACACATCGATCGTCGAGCTCATGACCGTCCAGATCGACGATCTTTTCCGCCGAACCGCGGACCTCCGCGGCAAGCTGTCAGCGAGCTTCAGCGAGGCATTGCCGTTCTTCGGTGCTGATTTTCTCTCTCTGTCGACGCCTCAACAGGCCCAGCTCGCCGCGCTCGTGAACAACACGAAGGCAAGCGCGGCGCTCTTGAGCAAGCGAATCGAGTAGAGCCGGGATGAGTGACGCGGAGAAGCTGGTCAAGAGCAATCAGGAACAGGCCGTCGCGGCCTGGGTCAACTACCTGAATCAGCTTCGGCTGGATGGCCTGCTCGCCGCGCTCAATCAGCAGAGCACCAATCTTGCGGACGCACTCGCGAGTGTCGACGCAGCGGTTCAGAAGATCGACCTTGAGGTCGTCGCCGCTTTCCGCGGGGGCGCTAAGGGGATGCACGGCTTCATCGCCGAAGTCGCGGAGGTAGGCGTCGGAAACGCAAGGAGCCAGATCCTCGGAGGCGAGGCTGTCTACCAGTGGGTGAACGACAACGGCCCGGTCGACCTGCTTCGCGATGGGGTCGAGATTCAGCAGAAGTTCGTCGCCGCCGGCGGGCGCTTCGGACTTGGAGCAATCACCGAACACCTGCAGAAGTACCCCGACTTCCTACGGAACGGCGGTAGGTACCAGATCCCGAGTGACCACTTCGCGGTGATCCAGAAGCTGCACGACATGTCCCCGGAGGACGCAGGCAGGTTGCTCTCGCGGGCTGGCGAAGGCCCGTCATTCCGGGACTGGCAGCGTGTCCAGACGTTCTTCCAAGATGGCGCGGTACGGATCGACTCGCTGGAACCTTCGACCTTGGAGTACCGCGAGGTCCAGGCAGGTGTGTATCACTCGACGCTGGACGCCGAGAAGGATTCCCTCCGAGCGACCGATCAGTCGCAGCGTGACGCCGCGTATCTGGAGAGCCAGCCGACTCTACAAGAAGCGGCACAGGTCACACTCGCCGCGGCTGCCATCGAAGGTGGGACGACCTTCGTCCTCGCCGTGGCCAAGAGGCGGCGTGGAGGCAAGAAGCTTCGCGACTTCACACGCGAGGACTGGGTCGACATCGCCGGCGAGACCGGCTACGGAACCGCCAAGGGCGGGGTCCGCGGGCTCACGATCTACGCGCTCACCAACTTCACCGCTACATCGGCCGCCACAGCGAGCTCGATCGTGACGGCAGGGTTCGGCATCGCCGAGCAAGCGCACAAACTTCGTCGCGGAGAGATCGATCAGCTTGAGTTCATCGAGCACTCCGAACTCGTCTGCATCGAAGCAGCCGTCAGCGCCCTCTCATCCTTCGTCGGGCAGGCGTTGATACCCGTTCCAGTGCTCGGGGCTGTAATCGGCAACACCGTCGGAACGATCATGTACAAGACCGTCTCGGCCTCACTGTCCAAGCGCGAAGCGGCATTGATCGAGGCGTACTTGCTGGAACAGCAGGCCCTGGACGCGCAGCTGGCCGCTGAGTACGCAGAGCTGATCAGTCAGCTCGACGCCAGCATGACCGACTACCTCGAGGTTCTTGACCGGGCCTTTTCGCCGGACATCGAGACGGCTCTGCTCGGCTCCATCAACCTCGCGCTTCAGCTCGGCGTAGCCCCTGCTGACGTCTTGGACACTCAGACGAAAATCACCGCCTACTTCCGCGACTAAGCACACACTTCTGACGCCCGCCGGCGAGACGCGCGTCACGTTTCATTCATCCCGTTCAGCGTCCCAGTCAGGGTGTTCATGGGTGTAACGGCGGGCACGAGCCCCGGCGCGGTCGAGAGCGTTGTGCAACCGGGTGACGTAGCGCTCGATCTCGAAGTAACGGGGTCGCAACTCCGGCACCGGGGTCTGTTCCAGTAGTGCGACTAGGCGCTCGACCGCATCGCGGCGTGACTCCTGGGTGCGCATCGCTACAGCGAGGCACTCAGCAGGGGTGTGCGTGACCTGCTCGGTGACGATCTTCTCGACGAGTTGCACGCGCACGGCGCCGGGGCGCTTGGCGCGGCGGCCCTCATAGGCGGCCTTGCGGCAGGCGGGCGAGCAGTAGAGCCGGGGCCGTCCAGTGGTCTTTGGGGCGTCGAGCCTCGCACCGCATCGTGCGCACTTGGTCGGCAGCTCGACGATACGCGCGGTGCGCACCTGCCGGTTGCGCGCACGGGCACGGGACTTCTCTCGTTCTTGATGCCGCTTTCGCGCCTGGGCTGCGGAGTCGCGGGCTCGGGCGATGGCGCGGGTCGCTTGCTCCTGGAGGACAGGGTCGTTCTCCGCGTCGATGAGCCTCTGAACGCTCCGCTGCACCCAGGCGCCGAGGGTCTCCCATGACGCACGGATCCGTTCGGCCTCATCGTGGTCACGGCGCCGGATCGCCGCACGGTACGCGTCGAGCTCCTGGTCGGTTGGCCCTGGTCCGCCCTGCATGACGCGAGTCTAGGTTTCATCACCGACGAAAGAGCCATTCTCCACAACTGCAAGAGGTGTGGCGTATCTGGTGCGGAGTGCACAGGAGAGCGGGAGCGTAGTCGTGGGATCGGCGGCGCACCTACTTGGTATGAGCGGCGATTCGACAGCGGCACGGGCTCGTGCGGTGCCCGCAGTGAGGCCGGAGCCGGAGATCCTTTCGCTCATGGATTGGGTGCTGGGGCTCGCAGTTGCCATTCCCGCCGACGCTGTCGGCGATGATGGCGGGTGCGAGCCGCAGCGCCCCGCCGTGGCCGACGACGGACGTCACGAGTAGCATCGTCTCCAGTAGGCGGACCACCTGGATGCCGTTTGAGCCGGCCACCCCGCTAAGGGGCTACTGAGGAGACCGACCCGCCGAAGTCGATTGGTCATCGAGTTCCCTCGATCGTCACGTCTTCGGAAGGCTCCGCCGATGTCCGCACCTGTCGCACCGCAACCGCTCGTCCGCACCGCTGTCACCTACCTGCGCGTCTCCACTCGGGAGCAGGCCGCCGGCGGCGACGGCGACGAGGGCTTCTCGATCCCCGCCCAGCGCGCGGCGAACGCCAGGAAGGCCGACGAGCTCGACGCGCGGATCGTCGCGGAGTTCGTCGACGCGGGCGAGTCCGCGAAATCCGCGAACCGACCCGAGTTGCAAAGCCTCCTCGCCTACATCGCGCAGCACCAGGTCGACTACTGCATCGTCCACAAGGTGGACCGCCTTGCCCGTAACCGCGTCGACGATGCGGTGATCCATCTGGCGCTGCGGGATGGTGGGGTGACTCTCGTCTCCGCGACGGAGAACATCGACGAGACCCCGTCCGGCATGCTGACACACGGGATCATGTCGACCATCGCGGAGTTCTACTCCCTGAACCTCGCCACCGAGGTCACCAAGGGGCTCGCGCAGAAGGCGCAGCAGGGCGGCACGCCAGCGAAGGCGCCGATCGGCTACCTCAACGTCCGTGCCAAGGACGCGCAGGGCCGAGAGATGCGCACGGTGCAGGTCGACCCGAAGCGCGCACCGCTGATCCGGTGGGCGTTCGCCGAGTACGCCCGCGGCCAGACCACGGTCATCGACCTGCGGAACGCGCTCACCGCCCGCGGACTCACCTCCGTGCCCTCACCCCAGCGCGGCGGGAGGGCGCTGGGGAAGGCGACGCTCTACAAGGTGCTGACCAACCCGTACTACATCGGCATCGTGCGCTGGAACGGCGCCGAGTACCCCGGCGCCCACGAGCCGCTCATCGACCAGGAGACCTGGGACCGGGTGCAGTCGCTACTCAAGGCTCGCGGGAATGACGCCTCCCGGCACGTCAAGCATGACCACTACCTGAAGGGCGTCCTCTACTGCGGCGCCTGCCACTCTCGGATGATCCTGGACTGCCCGACCAATCGGCACGGCACCACCTACGCCTACTTCGTCTGCCGAGGCCGGGCGAGCAAACGCACACCCTGCACCCGGAAAGCCCTGCGAGTGCAGGTCGCGGAGGCGCTCGTGGAGCAGGTCTACGCGAACGTGCGGATCACGGATGAGACGTACCGGAAGCTCGCGGAGCAGATCGACCGCGCCTACGACGAGCGCGTCGCCTCCCGCGCTGCGGAGCTCGCGGACCTCGTTGCGCACCGCGCCCAGCTCGACGCTGAGTCCGACAAGCTGCTCCGCGCGCACTTCGCCGACGCCATCGACCTGCCCACCCTCAAGCGGCACCAGGACCGGATCCGGGCCTCGCTCGCGGACATCGACCGGCGCCTCGCCGAGGGCCGCGACGCATACACCGCCGAGCGGTCGCACCTGCGCATGGCGCTCGAACTCCTCCGCGACTGCCACCGCGCCTACAAGGACTCCAGCCCGGAACTGCGCCGGATCGCGAATGCCGCATTCTTCGAGCGCATCTACCTCACCACGGAGGGCGAGCCGAAGCCCGTGCCGACCGCTACCTTCGCCGACCTCATCGACACGGGGAAGGGTTCTAACAAGAACACCAGGGTGGACCCTAGGAGATTCGAACTCCTGACCTCCTCGATGCGAACGAGGCGCGCTACCAACTGCGCCAAGGGCCCGCGCTCCACCGGAGTGAAGTGCGGCGTCAATCGTAGCAGAGGCTCAGGAGGCCCGACGCCGCGCGAGCGCGGAATCGAGGTCGAGTGCGACATCGGCGGACTCGTCGCCGATGATGCCCATCGACGCCCAGCGGCTCGGTGCCGGGCGCGATGCGGCGGGGGTCGCGGCAGCGGGTGCCGCGCGGCGTGCCCCGTTCGCGACGGTCGCCTCGGCCGCAGATTCCCGCGCAGCATCGGCAGC
>CAKUSI010000090.1 GCA_934678955.1 uncultured Austwickia sp.
GCCCCCGTGGCCAGTGCCACGGCCGCCGGCGCACTCCGGGCCGTGGGGGTCAAGGGACGCGACGTCGCGGGGTTCAGCCTCCTCGCCCCGGCGTTCGGCGTGCTGTTCGGGGCGGGTCTGTGGCGCGGACTGTACCTCCTCGCCCGTTCGAGCCTGCGCCGTCGCCGCGCCAAGCCCTAGGCTGGGGAACCGTGTCGATAGCTTTCGTGGCCGGAACCACCGCCGAGGTGATCAAGCTCGCCCCCGTGATGGGCGAACTGGGGGAACGCGGGGTCATGTATCGCCTCTGGAGCACCGACCAGCACGTCTCCGGCATGCAGGAGACCCTGGAGAACCTCTCGCTGCGGCAGCCCGACCGGCACCTGGTCTCCCCGGGCCGGCGCCGCCACGTGGCGAGGTCGAGCCAGGTGCCCACCTGGGTCGCGTCCGTCCTGCTCGGAGCCCTCCGCCAGCGACGCTCCCTGCGCACCGACCTGACGGCCGGGGCCACCGAGCCCATCGTGGTGGTGCACGGGGACACGTTCACGACCGTCCTGGGCGCCCTGATCGGGCGCCTGCTCGGGGCGCGCGTCGCGCACGTGGAGGCGGGCATGCGGAGCGGGAACCTCCGCCACCCCTTCCCGGAGGAGCTCAACCGGCGCATCGTGGCGCGGTTGGCGACCCTGCACTACGCGCCCACGGCCCGCGAGGTCGCCAACCTCGGGCGGGAGCGGGCGCCCGGAACCATCCTGGACACCGGCGCGAACACGGCCGTCGACGCGCTGCGCACCATGCTGGAGCGTGCCCCGGAGGAACCGGACCTCCCCGAGGTCTTCGGGCTGGTCACCCTGCACCGGTTCGAGCTGGTCAGCGACGCGAAGGCCTTCCGAGCGATCCTGGAGGCGCTGTCGGCGAGCGCCACTCCCGCCCGACCCCTGCTCATGGTGGCCGGGCAGGCGGAACGCGCCAAGATCGGGGAACTGGGGCTCGAGAGGCTCTTCGGTGAGCACTTCCGGCTGCTGGGGAAGCGGCCGTACGCCGAGTTCCTCCCGCTCCTGAGGGCCGCGAGCTTCGTGGTCACCGACTCCGGCGGGCTCCAGCAGGAGTGCGCCGTCCTGGGCAAGCCCTGCGCCGTGCACCGCCAGCGGACCGAGTCCCATCAGGGGCTGGGCGAGAACGTGGTCCTGACGGGTCTGGACACCGGGGTGGTCCGGCGGTTCATCGCCGACTGGGAGTCCTACCGCCGTCCCTCGACGCTCGACCTGTTCCATCCGTCGCGGCTGGTGGCGATCAGCCTGATCGAGGCCTCAGGGCGATAGAGTCTCCAGCAGGTACAGAAAGTGAGGCCCGGACGTGGCACGCATCCTTCCCAGCGCTGACGTGGCGGACTCGGCCAGGATCGGGGAGGGGTCATCTGTGTGGCACCTCGCCCAGGTTCGGGAGGATGCGGTCCTCGGCGCGAACTGCGTGGTCGGTCGCGGCGCCTACGTCGGGACCGGGGTGGTCATGGGCGACAACTGCAAGCTGCAGAACTACGCCCTGGTCTACGAGCCGGCCCGTCTGGCCAACGGCGTCTTCGTCGGCCCCGCTGCGGTGTTCACCAACGACCACTACCCGCGCGCCATCGAGCCCGACGGACGGATCAAGCGCGCCGACGACTGGGAGCCGGTGGGCGTCACCTGCTTGGAGGGTGCCGCCATCGGGGCCCGTGCCGTCTGCGTGGCACCCGTGACGATCGGCCGCTGGGCGATGGTCGCCGCCGGTGCCGTGGTGATCAAGGACGTCCCCGATTTCGCCCTGGTGGTGGGTGTCCCAGCCCGCCGCGTGGGGTGGGTGGGGCGCCGGGGCGTGCCCCTTGAGGCTTCCGAGGAGCAGGGGCACTGGGTGTGTCCCGCCTCGGGTGACCGGTTCGTGGAGGACGGACCGGACCGACTGATCGAACTGGAAGGCAATCGATGAACAACCCGGGTGACTTCATTCCCCCTGCGAAGCCGCTGATCGGCGACGAGGAGAGGGAAGCGGTCGATCGCGTGCTCCGCTCGGGCATGCTCGCACAAGGACCCGAGGTCAAGGCGTTCGAGGAGGAGTTCTCGGCGCACTTCGGCCTGGGCCGGGCGTGCGTCGCGGTCAACTCCGGGACCTCGGGGCTGCATCTCGGTCTGCTGTCCAGCGGGATCGGTCCGGGTGATGAGGTCATCGTCCCGTCGTTCACCTTCGCCGCGACGGCGAACTCGGTGGCCCTCACGGGGGCCACCCCCGTCTTCGCCGACATCGCGCTGGACGACTACACGCTCGACCCGGCCGCGGTCGAGGCGTCCATCACCGACCGGACGAAGGCGATCATGCCGGTGCACCTGTACGGGCACCCGGCGAAGATGGTGCAGTTGCGGGAGATCGCCGACCGGCACGGGCTGATGATCTTCGAGGACGCGGCGCAGGCCCACGGTGCCTCGCTCGACGGGACGCCCGTGGGTGCGTTCGGAACGTTCGGCATGTTCTCGCTCTACCCGACCAAGAACATGACCTCGGGCGAGGGCGGCATGGTCTCCTGCGTCGACGAGACCGTCGAGCGGAACATGCGCCTGTACCGCAACCAGGGGATGCTCCAGCAGTACCACAACGAGGTCGTCGGGCTGAACAACCGCATGACCGACATCCACGCCGCGATCGGGCGCGTGCAACTCACCAAGGTCGACGGCTGGACGAAGCAGCGACAGGACAACGCCGCCTTCCTGTCGGCCAACCTCGAGGGCGTGGTGGTTCCCGCCGTGCTCGAGGGGGCGGTCCACGTCTACCACCAGTACACGGTGCGCGTCGCCGCCGACCGCGACGGCCTGGCCAAGGCGCTGCGCGAGGAGCACAACGTGGGTTCCGGCATGTTCTACCCCGTGCCCAACCACCGACTCGCGCCGTTCCAGGTCGACAAGGACCTGCCGAACACCGAGCAGGCGGCGCGCGAGTGCCTGTCGCTGCCCGTGCACCCGTCGCTGTCGTCGGCCGACCTCGAGCGCATCGTGACCGCCGTGAACGCCCTCGCCAAGGCGGGTGCGTGATGGCGAACCTGCGCGCAGGCCTCATCGGCATGGGCATGATGGGACGCCACCACGCCCGGGTCCTCGGCTCGCTGTCCGGTGTCGACCTGGTCGGCATCGTCGACCCCGACGGTGACAAGTTCAAGGCGGCCGGTGGACGGCCCGTCTTCGACACCGTCGAGCAGTTGCTGGACCAGAAGATCGACTACGCGATGGTGGCCGTTCCGACGGCGCTGCACGAGGAGGTCGGCCTCCACCTGGCCGCCGCCGGCGTCCACGCCCTGCTGGAGAAGCCCCTCGCGCCGTCGGTGGCCGCCGCCACGCGCCTGCAGGCGGCGTTCGACGCCGCGGGGCTGGTCGGCGGGGTGGGCCACATCGAGCGGTACAACCCCGCGGTGCAGCAGGCCCGGGCTCGGATCGAGCAGGGCGAGCTCGGCCGCATCCTGCAGGTCAACACGCGGCGTCAGGGGCCCTTCCCGGGGCGCATCGCCGACGTGGGCGTGGTCATGGACCTGGCCACCCACGACATCGACCTGACCCAGTACGTGACCGGGTCCACCTACCGACGGGTCGCTGCCGAGACGGCGTTCCGGTCGGGCCGCGAGCACGAGGACTTGGTCGCCATCACCGGTCAGCTCGCCAACGACGTGGTGGCCAACCACCTCGTCAACTGGCTGGCGCCGTTCAAGGAGCGCGTCTCCGTGGTGCTGGGGGACGAGGGCTGCCTCGTCATCGACACGCTGACGGCCGACCTCACCTTCCACCGCAACGGTACGGAACCGACCGAGTGGGAGGACCTGGCCCAGTTCCGGGGAGTGTCGGAGGGCGATTCGATCCGCTACTCTTTCGCCAAGCGGGAGCCGTTGCTCGTGGAGCACGAGAACTTCCGGGACGCGGTCCTGGGCGAGGGGGGCACCGTGGTCACCTTCGCGCAGGGCGTCCACACCATCGAGGTGGCCGAGGCCGCACTGCGGTCCGCTGACGGACAGGGCCAGGTCAATCTCTGACGGGGTGCCCGGCGAGGCGGGTTCGCCCGCCTCGCCCCCGGCGGCCGCGCCGGGGCGGGACAGGCTCGTGGCGGTGCCACGGCGCACGATCCTCGGGATCGTGGGGGTGCTGGTCGCCTACCTGGTCACGGGGCTGGCCTGGGCCATCTCGAGCCCGGTCGGCTCCTCTCCCGATGACGACTACCACCTGACGAGCATCTACTGCCCCCCACCCGTGGAGACGTCCGGGTGCCGGATCAGGGCAGGGGAGCCGCTCGCGGTCTACGTGCCCGAGAAGGTCGCCCACGCCAGTTGGCAGTACTCGTTCCAACCGCAGGAGAACGGGAACCTCGCCGCAGCGCTCTCGGAGGAGACCCTCGTGCCCTCGCTCCGCGTGGACCAGGGGGGCTACCCCGGCGGTTTCTACCGGGTCCTGCACCTGCTGGTGCAACCGGACGTGGATGACACCGTCGTGAGCATCAGGATGGCCAACGTCCTCCTCCCGCTCCTCCTGCTCGGCCTCCTGGCCCTCGTCGGGCGGCCCGAGGACCGGCGAAGCGCCGCCTTCGTCGTGGCGGCCAGCTCGGTCCCCCTGGGGGTGTTCATCTGGGCCTCGACCAACCCCAGCTCCTGGGCCTACTCGGGCATGATCGTCGCCTGGGTGGGGCTGTTGGCCAGCTTCTCCGCACCGACCGCGCCGCGGTGGGGCATCTCCGCCCTCGTCACGCTCGCGGGGGCGTGGATGGCCGCGAGCGCGCGGGGCGACTCGGGCCCCTACCTGGCCCTGGCCGCCATCGGGGCCGTGTGGCTGTCCTGGCCCCTCCTCGCACGGCGCCTCGTGAGGCTGGTCCTGCCCGTGGCGGTGCTGGGCCTGGGGCTCTGGACCTTCTTCACGGCAGCGCAGACCGACTCGCTGACCAAGCCGGAGGAGGCGCCGGAGGGGTGGGAGGCCATGACCTTCACCAACATGCTCGAGTTGCCCAGGCTCCCGCTCGGCATCTACGGCCTCGATCCCCAGTTGGGTCTCGGCTGGACGGACACGCCCATGCCGGCGCTGGTCTACGTGGGGGCGATCGCGGCGGGGGTCGTCTTCTGGTCCCAGGGGCTCCGGTCCATGGGGTGGCGCAAGGGGCTGGGCCTGACAGCCATCACGATCGCCTTCCTCGGGCTGCCCGCGTACATGCTCATCAAGGACATGGTGCCGATCGGCAGCAACGTGCAGTCCCGGTACTTCCTGCCCCTGGCCGTGCTGGTGGTCGGCACCGCCGTGCTGGGTCGGCTGCCTGGGCAGGTGGTCCGGCTCTCGCTCGGGCAGCGCGTCTTCGTGGTGGGGGCGCTCGGGGTCGCGCACGCCGTGGCCCTCCTCACGAACATCTCCCGGTACGTGACGGGCCTCAACGGGCTGTGGATCTTCGACGAGACCAACGTCGACCGCTGGTGGTGGGCGCCGCCGGTGCCCGGCCCCATCGTCGTCTGGGTGGTGGGCAGCGTGGCGTTCGCCGTCGCCGTGGCGTTGTCACTGGTCGGCAGGGACCGGGACGAGGGGCCCGTCCCGGCGGGTGCCGTCAGTGCCCCGGCTCGGGCGCGCCGGGCGGACGTCGCAGCACGGCGAGCAGCATCACCACGAACGCCGCACAGCCGACCAGGGGGCTGACCGCCAGCGCGAGGACCGTCTTGGTGGTCAGCGAGAGGTCGGCCAGCAGCGCACCGATCGCGGTGGCCGCCGTGATGATCCACCCGGCGGCGAAGACCCGGTGGGCGCCGATGGTGAGGGCGAGCGTGCCGAGGAGGGTCAGGGTGGCCATGAAGGCCGACGTCAGCGTCAGCGCGCCGAACACCCATCCCTCCACCCGGTACTGGTCGCTGAAGAGGGTCAGGAACCACGGGCCGACCACCCAGGCGGCCACGCCGCCCACGAGCCCCATGGCCAGCAGTAGCGCGCTGGGTTTCGCCACGGCTCGGAACGGGTGGTCGCGGTGGAGGAGGAAGGCCTTGACCGCGACCCCCTGGAACGTGGTGAGCGGCATCATGATCGGCGCGCGCGTCAGGGACACGACGAGGATCAGGGCGGCCAGCTCGACCTGGTCGGCGGAGGGGTTGGTCGCCTGCATGATCGCGGGGAAGCCCGTGATGAGCAGGGCGGTCGCCGACGTCGACAGGGCCGCGAAGCCGAAGTTGCGCACCATGCGCCCCGGGGGTTGGTCCGCCCGGCCGGCGATCGCACGCCGCGCCACGGGCGAGACGACGAGCCCGCCCAGCAGCACGAGGACGCCCCCCGCCGCCGCAGCCTCGAACGCCGGCAACCCGAACCCGGGCGCGAGGGTCGCCACGAGCACGACCAGGCCCATCCGCACCGCCACCTCGAGCGTGAGGATGCCGGCGTAGTGGCTCCACCGGCCCTCGCCCGCGAAGGCCCCCACGAGCACCACGTAACAGGTCTGCAGGAGCGTCGCCACCACCAGCAACGGCACGGCGACGGTCGCCGACCGGCTGACCAGCACACCCGCCATCGGCGGGAGCGCCAGGGCGAGCAGCAGGGCCACCGCCGCACCCACCGCGAGGGCGGGCGGCAGGATCCGGGCGCGCGCGCTGCGTGGCTCGGCCTCCACCACGCCCACGGCCCTCGTGGTCTCCTGCTGGATTCCGACGACGATGCCGAACATGCCCGTCAGCAGCGACCAGAACACGAGGAACTCGGCGTTGGCGTCGGGGGCCACGGCTCGCGCGACGACGAACATCACGACGAAGTTGCTCAGTGCGCCGACGGCGGAGGCGCCGGCCACGGCCATGGCGTGCCGTCGACCGATGGCCGGCCCCGGCCCGGGTGGAGGTTCCACGATCTGCTGCGTCCCTTTCGCGCTCACGGCATCCTCACACGCGCGCCGTGGGCCACTCCTCGTCCTTGTAGTCGTCCTTGTAGACCGCCAGGCGCGTGAACCCGACGAAGGAGCGCCACGCGTCCGCCAGCTTGAAGCGGGTGGAGACCGCGGCGTGGCTGTCCTGGAGCACCACGGGCACCTCGTGGACGGGGAGGCCCTGCTGCTCGGCGGCCAGGACCAACTCGGTCGTCCACATGAGGCCCTCCTCGTGCGAGAGGACGGCGTAGGAACGGGCCCAACGGCCGTCCAGCCAGAAGGTGCCCTGGCTGTCTGCCACCCGACTCTGGAGCAGCGCGGCGCGGAGCAGGCGGAAGGCCGTCGACTGCAGGGCGCGGAACCCGCCGCGCTCGGCGCGGGACTCGGGGTGAGCCTTGGAACCGATGGCCACCGGCACGTCGTCGGGCACCCGGAGGAACTGGTCGAAGTCCGACATCCCGAAGGGGAGGTCGTCGGCGGTGAGCAGCACGCGCCCACCGGTCGACCGGAGGACCCCCTCACGGTAGGCGTTCCCGAGCCCGGGCCTGGAGTGGGTGACAACCAACTGGCAGGGTGCGGTCCAGCCGGCCTGCAGGTCGTGGAGCAGCGCCCGGGTGTTGTCGGTGGAGCCGTTCTCGACGACGATGACTTCGTCGGAGGGCCGCAACCGTTCGGCGAGGGCGGTCAGGGTGGTCGCGATCGTGGCCTCGCCGTTGCGGCACGGGACCACCACGCTGATCGAGTCGCCGGTCGGGTCGGGGGGAACCACCCGGCCGGCGATGCGTCGTCGCTCCGAGGCGCGCACGTGTGCGGGCATGGACGTCAGCGACCAGGCCAGCGCGCCGACCGCCAGGGCCAGGAGCAGCCCGAGCGCGGCCGCGATCTCGGAGAAGTAGTAGAGCAGCGGCATCACCATGACGGGGGGGACGAACCCCCACACGAGCAGGGGGAGGCAGACGGCCAGGCCCGCCCAGAGCGCCCGACGCTGCAGGCCCCGTCGTGACAGCGCCAGGACGAACCCGAGGATGATGGTGATGAACATGGCCCCGAAGTGCTTGACCACGAACAGGGCCTTCGCCAGGTACAGGCGCAGGGCGGTGCCCGGGGCGGCCAGCACGGTGTCGAGGTAGATGTCCTTCAGGATGATGTCGTACTCGTCGGTGGCGATGGCGACGGTGGGGTCGACCTCGTGCACCTTGTCCCAGCCGAACTTGTCCGACCACTCGATGCCGAAGGGGCTCGGCTCGCCCGTCAGGGGTTGCGGGAAGGCCAGTCCGAGGTAGAGGGGGTGCCACGTGCCGTGCGCGATCGGCAGGTCCGCCACCCGCATGCCCGTCGCCTCGGAGCGGTGCACGTTCAGTTGCGTCATGGAGGCGGACTGCAGGCCGTAGGCGATCGTGGTGGCGACCAGTGCGCCCACGACGGCCAGACCGACCCGACGCCACAGGCCCGAGGTGGCGAGCCACCACAGGACGCCGGTCGCGACCGCAATCCCCAGCCCGGAGTGGGCGCGGAAGAGGTTGCCGGTCCCCGCCAACAGCCCCATCAGCGCGGTCGCCCCGAGCAGGAGCGGCCACCGCAGGCGTGTGGTGCTCAACAGCAGGAGGAGGGTGAGCGAGCCGAAGGCGACGGAGGCGGACAGCCCGTAGAGCGCGTACACGCGGAGGCTGCTGGCGGCGTCCGAGAGCCCGTACTCCGTGCCGGGCAGCAACGTTCCGCCGTTGACGAGCCACAGGACCAGGGGCAGCGCGAGCAGGGCGTAGCCCGCGCGGGCCCGGCGGAAGACCCGGGCCACCGCCAGGGGGAGCCAGAGCATCGGCAGCGCCACCATGGACGCCTGGAACAGCTTCAGGCCGGGGTACGGGTCGTCGGTGCCGGTCAGGTGCGTCATCAGGCTCGCGACGACGTAGGTAGCCGGGTCGTCGTCCCAGGCGGCGGGGCTGAGTGGGCCCGGCGCCTCGATCATCGTGTAGGTGGACCCCGAGCCGGTCGGCTTGATCAGCAGGACGCCCGTCTCCCGATACGTCTGGACGGTCGCGCGCAGTTCCGCGTCCCGGGCCGAGTGCCACGGCAGGTCGGGCATCAGCGTGACGACGGTGAAGAGGAACGCCGCGAGGAGCCCGCCGACGGTCACCAACGCGACCGTGGTGGCTCGGGGCCAGGCTGCGGTCGCGGTGGATGTCGGTGACCCGGTCCGGCCGTTCGCCAAGGGTGCTCGTCTCACTGCAGCTCCTGTCGTGGTTCGTGACCGGTGTCGATGGGATCCGGCGCACGGCCCTTCACCCGTTGGTACCAGATGGTTCCCAGCACGAGGGCGAGCGACACGACCGTGGTGGTCCCGACGATGTGCGCGATGCTGTCGTGGAACCACCACCAGACGAGTGCCACCTGGCACGTCAAGGCGACCCAGACGGCCCGCGTCTCCATCGAGCTCAGGCGGGAGAACCCGGTGTAGAGGACGACCTGGACGACCGCGAACGCGGAGCCCTCGAGGGCGAACCAGGGGGCCAAGGGTGCCACCGCCGCGTACTTCGCGCCACCCAGCACCGCCACGACGAGGTCGCTCGAGAGCGCGACCACACCCGTGACGGCCAGTCCCACGAGGGCCGTCCAGAACAACGCGGACCACGAGGCGTTCCCGGCGCCTGAGGCGATGCGCGGGAAGAGCACCGACAGGATGAAGGCGGGCACGAAGAACGCCACCTTGGCCACGAGGGCACCGACCGCGTACAGCCCGGAGGTCTCCGCGTCCAGCAGCGCCCGGGCCAACAGGACATCGACGTTGGACAGCACGTACAGGCCCAGCAGGGAGAGCACCATCAGGCGGACCTCGGCGGCGATGCCGGCGGATCGGGGGCGAAGGGCCCACGGGTGCCGAGCCAGGGCCATGGCGGCGCCCGAGCCCACGATCGTGCCGAGCAGCAGGCCGAGGCAGCCGGCGGTGACCGAGGGGGAGGCCGCCAGCGCCGTGAGGCCACCAGCGGCCCGGAGGACCGACACCAGCACGTAGGCGAGGCTGAAGCGGCTGAACCGTTCGACCCCTTGGAGGAACCCGAGCGCGGAGAAGCCGGGGGCCGACGCCGCGATCGCGGCGAAGGTCATGAGCACGTCGAGGACCGAGACGCCCAGCGCGACCGCCAGGGGCCACGAGGTGAGGGCACCGAGGGCCACGATGCCCAGCGACAGCCGGATCGTGTGCGCCGCCAGGAGCTTCGGTAGCTCCCCGTCCCCCGTCCCGTGGGCGGCGAAGCGCCGGGCCGCGACGGTCTGGACGGCCACGGCCGCGGTACTGCCGATGAAGGCGATCGCCAGCAGTGACCCGAAGGCGCCGTAGCCCGGCACCGACAGGAGGCGCGCCGCGCCCATGGACAGGAAGTAGGCGGCCGCGTTGGCGACCATCGTCGCCGCACCGACGACGACGAGGGCCGAGGCGGTGGCGGAGGATGCGCGGGCGGTGTCAGCCACAGGCGGGGGCCGTGAGCGGGAGCGTGCTCATCGTGGGTCCTCCCGGCCGGGGAGGCGGCGTTCGAGGCGACGCAGTCGCTCGTCGAGCAGGGCGGCCTCCTCGCTGAGCATCCGGGTCTCCTCCTCCAGCTTGGAGACCTCCAGGGACAGGTGGAGGGCGATGCCCAGCAACATCAGGATGGCGATGAAGAAGAGCAGGTTGGAGGGCAGTTGGACGCCGACCAGGGCGGCGAGCCCGGCCAGGAGCCCGGGCCAGATCGTGATGATCACGATCGCCAGGCCGACGATCAACCACAGGGCCGCATACTTCTCCCGGATACGCCCGGACCGGAGGATGGCCAGGACCACGAACACCGAGACGGCGGCCACGACCAGGAAGGGGACCCACGTCACCGGCCGGCCCTCCTCGGACGCGCCCGCGTCGATGCGATCAACAGGGCGAACAAGGAGCGGGCCAGGTAGACCGCAGCCTTCCAGGGGTGGGCGCTCGGGGTCCCGCCCTGACGCGGTCGCATGGAGACCGGGACCTGGGTCACGGTGTAGCCGGACCGGATCGCCGTCATCAGGGAGTCGACCGTGTCGCCCAGGTACTCGGCGGGGTAGTGCCGCGTGTACTGCTCGATGGCGGAGCGGTTGGCGGCACGGAACCCGGAGGTGACATCGGTGAGCTTCACCTTCGACACGGCCGAGAGAGCGGCGGCCAGCAGGTTCATGGCCCAGCGCCGGGGGCCGCGGGCGTCGTAGTCGCCCTCCCCGGCGAAGCGCGCCCCGATGGAGATGTCGGCGTGCGCCAGGCCCGCGAGGATGCGCGGGATGTCGGTCGGGTCGTGCTGTCCGTCCGCATCCACCTGGATCGTCTGGTCGTAGCCCTCGCGCCAGGCGTACTTGTAGCCCGCGCGCAGGGCCCCACCCACGCCGAGGTTGTAGGGCAGGCGCAGGACACGGGCACCGGCGGCGGCGGCGCGCGCGGCGGTGTCGTCGCGGGACCCGTCGTCGATGACGAGGAGGTCGACCTCGGGGCACGTCGCGAGGACCTCGGTCACGGTCGAGCCGATCACCTCCGCCTCGTTCCAAGCGGGCATCACCACGAGGGTGCGGTTGTTTGTCATGGGACCCCTGCGACACTCCGGTACGGACACCCAGACTCTACCGGTCACGTGCCCGAAAGCTGTGTCCCGCCGGGCGAGCCCCGGGCGTCCACATGGTGGAAGCCGAACGGCCAAGGCTTGGGATTATTGGTCGCTCCGACGACATGTAGTAGCAAAGGTGGCAGGATTGTCCCCATGAGCCCACGAACCATCGGTGTGACTGAACTTGCTCTGCGCGACGCGCACCAATCCTTGATGGCGACCCGCATGGCCATGGAGGACATGGTCGACGCGTGCTCCGACATCGACCAGGCCGGCTTCTGGAGTGTGGAGTGCTGGGGCGGCGCCACCTACGACGCCTGCATCCGCTTCCTGAACGAGGACCCCTGGGAGCGCCTGCGCACCTTCCGCGAGCTGATGCCCAACAGCCGTCTGCAGATGCTGCTGCGCGGCCAGAACCTGCTCGGCTACCGCCACTACGAGGACCACGTCGTCGACAAGTTCGTCGAGAAGTCCGCCGAGAACGGCATGGACGTCTTCCG